>JBOHIT010000089.1:0-3957 GCA_050726155.1 Bradyrhizobium sp. | reverse complement strand
ATGCCAAGCCGTATCTCGACTCGGCATCGGACGTGATTGGAGATTCTTTTGGCGGAAGAGTTGTTTTCAAGACGAAATCTCCTGGTTGTCTCTTTTGCTTTGGAGAACTCGATCAGTCAGAGATACGAACATTTCTTGAAAGCCCCGCGGATAGGAGGAATCGGGAAGCTGTTTACGGCGTTCATCGAGATCACTTGGATCGGACAGGTCCTTCTGTGGTTTCTGTCAACGGGACTGTTGCGTCCCTCGCTATCACGGAATTCATGATTGCGTGCACCGAAATGGGTGAGCCAAAGCAGTTCATAAACTATCGTGGTGAAAAGGCGCGTTGCGCTCAGCGGCTCTTTACGCCCAGGGCAAATTGCCCCTACTGTGGCCAATGGAACTCCGGCGTCCACGCGGACACAAATCGATATCTAAGATCGGTATTCGCAAAAACTGCCGCCTAGGAAAATGGCCGGGCTAGGCCCTTTGGTCCGTTACAAGCCAGGCAAACTGCGCAATCGGATCTTCGGGTAACGTGGTCGCCCCGAGCCCCCAACATCGTGACCATTGGCAAACTCTCCCGCCGCTTGAGTGCACACGTATCGGAAGCGCGCGCAGTTCTGCCGTGCGCAAGCAACCACGCACTGCGGCGAGCAGGTCCAACTCGTAATTGTAGTGCGGCTTTAGCTTGTAATCACGCCGCCTGGCCCATGGCTATATAAGCCAAGGGCGTTTCACACGTTGCGCGATTATCAATTAGTGCCCCTGATTTGCCCGACGTGTCAAATGGCTTTGCCGGGATCGAGTAAGTTACTGATTTCATTTCGTTGGGCTTCTTTGCGCCCGAACTAGAGCGGGATGAGATAAGTTGGGAGCGGGGTCCTAGTGCCCCGGAGGCGACGCAGCGCATGCGCTGCTTTCCGCCATCTTACCTTGCATGGGGTTGTTTTCGTGATTTTTGGCTTGGGCCCGTGGTGGACCGCCGAAGAGGCCGAGATCGCTAGTCTAGGGCTTCGCGTCTGCGGTGAATGGATTCAACGCTAACCCATGATGCTCTAGGACCGTACGATCGGCCGGTTTCGGTCACCATAGGCGGAAGATGAGCCTGCAAAGCGTCATCCCGCAGTAGCGAAGGCGACATCAGCCTGCTAAAAGGGCCGCGTTTTCGGGAAAGGGCCCAAAATGGGCCAAGGAAAGCACGTTTCATGCGCACAGCGACCATCAAGCGCAAGACCAAGGAGACCGACATCGAGGTTGCGGTAAACCTCGATGGCACGGGCGTGTCCAAGGTTGCGACCGGTATCGGCTTCTTCGACCATATGCTCGATCTCTTGGCGCGGCATTCGCGCATCGACATCACGGTCAAGGCGGACGGCGATCTCCATGTCGACCATCACCACACCACCGAGGACGTCGGCATCGCGCTGGGCCAGGCCGTGAAGCAGGCGCTCGGCACCATGGCCGGGATCACCCGCTACGCCTCGATCCACATGCCGATGGATGAGACGCTGTCGCGCGTCGTGATCGACATTTCGGGCCGGCCGGTGCTGGTGTTCAAGGTCGATTTCCCGCGCGACAAGGTCGGCGAGTTCGATACCGAGCTGGTGCGCGAATGGTTCAATGCCTTCACGATAAACGCCGGCGTGACTTTGCACGTCGAGACGCTATATGGCGAGAACAGCCATCATATCGCCGAATCCTGCTTCAAGGGTCTGGCCAGGGCGCTCCGTGCGGCGGTCGCGATCGATCCGCGTAACGCAGGCGAAGTGCCATCCACCAAGGGTCAGCTCGGCGGCTGATTTGTTTTCTTTCGCGGCAGAGAGGTGCGATGCCGGTCTTTACAGTGCATGCCCCGGTTGATGACGCCGCCGATCTGGCGGCGACCGACAAGTTCACGTTCGTGCGCGATGGCTTTCATTTCTGGGCCATGGTGGCGGGCGTGCTGTGGCTGGTCTGGCACCGTCTGTGGCTGGCGCTGATCGGCTGGATCGCTTTGAACGTTGCGATCTGGTTCGGCCTGACCGCGCTCGGCGCCAGCAGCGGCACGATCCTGTTCGCTAACTTCGTGATCGCGATCCTGATGGGCCTTGAAGCCGCCAGCCTGCAGCGCTGGACGCTGTCGCGTCGCAAATGGCGCCAGCTCGATATCGTGGTGGCCGATGACGAGGAAGCCGCCGAGCGGCGCTTCTTCGATCGCTGGACCGCGCGGCAGCGCGGCCTCACCAACGATCAATGGGCGGTCGATCGCGGCGGCCCGCCGCCGACGCGGAATATTCCGGGTCAGCCGTTTTCGAAGCCGCCGCCGATGCCGCAAGGCGGCATCATTGGGTTGTTTCCGGAGCCGGGAGGGTCGCGATGAGCGTTGCCATCATCGATTACGGATCCGGCAATCTGCATTCGGCGGCGAAGGCGTTCGAGCGCGCCGCGCGGGGTATGGAAAACTCCCCGAAGATCATGGTGACGCGCGATCCCGAAGCGGTGTTTCGTGCCGATCGCATCGTATTGCCTGGCGTCGGCGCCTTCGCCGATTGCCGCAGGGGTCTCGATGCCGTCGACGGCATGCTCGAGGCGATGACGGAAGCGGTGCGCTCAAAGGCGCGGCCGTTTTTCGGCATCTGCGTCGGCATGCAATTGATGGCAACCCGCGGCAAGGAGCACGTCACCACAGACGGCTTCAACTGGATCGCGGGCGACGTCGAAAAGATTTCGCCGCGCGAAGAGAATCTGAAAATTCCGCACATGGGCTGGAACACGCTCGACATGGTGCATGAGCACCCGGTGCTGGAGCGGCTGCCGCTCGGGCCTAAGGGCCTCCATGCCTATTTCGTGCACTCCTATCACCTCAACGCCACCAATGAAGCTGACGTGTTGATCCGCGCCGACTACGGCGGGCCCGTGACGGCGATGGTCGGTAAGGACACGGCGATCGGCACGCAATTTCACCCGGAAAAGAGCCAGCGCTTCGGGCTGGCCCTGATTTCCAACTTTTTGAAATGGAAGCCGTGATCCTTTTTCCTGCCGTCGATCTGAAAAACGGCCAGTGCGTGCGCCTCGAACAGGGCGACATGGCGCGTGCGACCGTGTTCAACCTCGATCCCGCAGCGCAGGCGCGTGCCTTCGCCGATCAGGGTTTCGAATATCTGCACGTTGTCGACCTCGACGGCGCCTTCGCCGGCAAGCCGATGAACGCGCTCGCGGTCGAAGGCATGCTGAAGGCGGTCACTATGCCGGTGCAGCTTGGTGGCGGCATTCGCGATCTCGCGACCATCGAAGCCTGGCTCGACAAGGGCATTGCGCGGGTGATCATCGGCACCGCTGCGGTGCGCGATCCCGAACTGGTGAAGAGTGCCGCGAAGAAATTCCCCGGCCGCGTCGCGGTCGGCCTCGATGCCCGCGACGGCAAGGTCGCGGTCGAAGGCTGGGCCGAAACCTCGCAGGTGACCGTGCTCGAAATCGCGCAGCGGTTCGAGGATGCCGGCGTCGCCGCCATCATTTTTACGGACATCGCGCGCGACGGGCTGCTCAAGGGCCTCAACCTCGATGCGACGATTGCGCTCGCCGAGAGCATCTCCATTCCCGTCATCGCCTCCGGCGGTTTCGCCTCGATCGAGGACGTCAAGGCGTTGCTCGAGCCGCGCGCCAAAAAGCTCGCCGGCGCGATCGCGGGGCGGGCGCTCTATGACGGCCGGCTCGATCCCGCCGCCGCCTTGGCGCTTATCCGCAACGCGCGCAGCGCGGCCTAGGAGCCTTTCGATGTTCAAGGTCCGCGTTATCCCCTGCCTCGACGTCAAGGACGGCCGCGTGGTCAAGGGCGTCAACTTCGTCGATTTGCGCGACGCCGGCGATCCCGTCGAAGCGGCGATTGCGTATGACGCCGCCGGCGCTGACGAACTCTGTTTCCTCGACATCACCGCCACCCATGAAAACCGCGGCACCATGCTCGACGTCGTCAGGCGGACCGCGGAGGCCTGC
>JBOHIT010000088.1:0-25655 GCA_050726155.1 Bradyrhizobium sp. | reverse complement strand
ATTCATAGCAGGGCACGCCGAGCGCCTTGGCCTTGACGTCGAGCAGCGCGTTCTCGATGGCGCCAATCGCCAGCGCCACCACGCCGCCGGCGGCGGGACGCGTCGCGGAAAACAGTTCCGCGTAGATCCGCTCGTGCTGGAACGCGTTCTTGCCGACCACCCGCGCCGACAGCCGTTCGATTGCTGCCGTCACACCGGGCGCGCCGAAACCTTCGTCGTACTCGCTCCAGCCGACGAGGCCGTCTTCGGTCATGATCTTGACGAAGTGGTAATTGCGCCAGCCGGCGTCACAAGAGAGCGTTTCAACGCTTCTGATGTTGGATGATTTGGTCATGGTTTCCCGCCCGGCTGTTGTTTTCGTTGACCGATAACAACAACGGATTGGCGAGGGCGTCAATCGCGCGCTGCGCGATGCCCTTATGCGGCAGGGATCAGGCCTGCGGCGGAAACAGCGTCGGCCGGCGCCGCTCGAACACCTGACGACCGTTCTTGAAGCCCATCAGCACGTCGGGCAGTTCCGCGATCGCGTTCGGGCCGGTGTCGGTGTCGAGGATGATGAGATCGGCGGGGTTGCCGGGGGCGATGCCGTAATCCCGCAGGTTCATCAGGCGCGCCGGCAGGTCCGTCACCAGATCGAGGCAGGCGTCGAATTCACTGATCCCGGCATGGGCGACATTGGCGTAGAAATTGGCCATCCGCAGCAGCGACGCATCGCCGAACGGGGTGAAGGGATTGAGCACATTGTTGGTCGCGACCGAGCACAGCACGCCGTCCGCGACCAGCCGGTGCGCCGCGGTAAGGCCGCGCGGAGCATTGTGGGTGGCGTCGCGGCCCATCAGATAGAGATCGGTCGCCGGCAGCACGGTGACGGCGACGCCAGCCTTCGCCAGCCGTTCGGTCGCGGCTTTCAGCCGATCGGGCGGCAACGCCGAGAGCTTGGTCGCGTGCCCGATGGCGACGCGGCCGTGGTAATTGCGCCGCTCGGTCTGCCGGCAGACTTCCTCGAGATGCCACCATGACGGATCGAGATCGAAGTCGAGGTGCAGGTCGACATCGATGTCGAACTCCTGCGCCAGATCGAACAGCTTTTCGAGCTGCGCGTTCGGATCGGTGTCCATATAGGGACAGCCGCCGATCGCCTCGCCGCCGTCGCGAAGTGCGGCAATGAGAAGTTCTTCGGCGCCGGGATCGTTGGTCAGGCCTTCCTGCGGAAACACGCAGATCGACAGGTCGATCGCCCAGGCATAATCGCGCTTCAGCGCCTTGACCGCCTCGAACCCTCGCAGCGCGATGCGCGGGTCAATTTCCACATGCGTGCGCATCCGCGTGGTGCCGTGAACGATGGCACGCTCGAGCACCCGCGCGCCGCGGGCATAGACGTCCTCGACGGTGAAATCGCGTTTCATGGCGGCGACTGCAGCAATGGCTTCGCCCACGGTAGCGTGATTGTGCCCGCAGCGGCCGAGTAAGCACGCCTTGTCGAGATGGATGTGGGTATCGACGAAGCCGGGGAGGGCGAGCTTGCCGCCGACGTCGATTTCGGGCGCGTCGCAGGCAAGCCGCGGCTCGATCGCGGCAATCCGTCCCTCCGATACGCCGATATCGACCGGGATGGCCGAGGCCCGGGTCCGGGCATTGCGGAAGATCAGGTCGAAGGCCGCGCGCGCGCTCATCAGGACTTAGCCTGTTTCTTGGCTTGTTTGAGGTGAACGGAGCCTAGCCGAAGAGTCGTCGCA
Organism: Bradyrhizobium sp.; assembly: GCA_050726155.1. GTDB lineage: Bacteria > Pseudomonadota > Alphaproteobacteria > Rhizobiales > Xanthobacteraceae > Bradyrhizobium. Next base: position 23,919 of record JBOHIT010000088.1, on the reverse strand, counting down.
GGGCAGGTCCAGATTGTGTGCAGTTTGTAGGCCAAACTGTTCAAAATATGTGCATGCAATTTGAGGTCCCGATTGTAGTATTCTGGGGATCAGGAGCCGCCGCCATGTCCATTGCCGCCAACGCCGAACACCGCCCCCTCTCGGACGCCGAAGTGGTCGAAGCCTATCTCACGGCATCGATGATCCCGGATCCGGATGCCGCGGCGGCCTATATGAAGCCGGGCACGGTGATCACCTTCACCGGCGGGCGCGAGTTCGACCATCCGCGCGGACCGACCGGTTTCAACGCCGGGCGCTATCGCTGGGTCAAGAAGAAGATGGACCGTTTCGACGTCTGCCCGGGTGCGGACGAGACCGTCGTGTACAGCATCGGCACGCTCTACGGCGAATGGATCGACGGCACGCCGTTCGAGGGCAACCGCTATGTCGACCGCTTCGTCGTCAAAGCCGGCCAGATCGTGAAGATGGACGTCTGGAACGACAGCGCCGAGCGCATTCTGGTCCAGCGCGGGATCGAGGCTGAGGCTTGCTGATATAGCCGTCATTGCGAGCGCAGCGAAGCAATCCATCGTGCGGCAAAGCAAGTATGGATTGCTTCGTCGCTGCGCTCCTCGCAATGACGATTACCGAGCTCTGGCGACCTTCGGCATCTTCACGACGCGGCCGCTGTCGCCCTCTTCGGCGTAGGGCGCCAATATATCAAGCAAATCGCGACCGCGCTGCGGCGTGGGCGCCACCAGGGCCCGATTCGCCACGGAATCCAGATGGCTGTGCATCAGGGTCATTACCTTGGCCTCATCGCCCTTGACCAGGGCAGCGATGATCGCGCGGTGCTCATTGATCGCGCATTCCGTGGAATGCGGGCGACTGTACAGGGACAGCGTCAGGCAGCAGCGGTAGGCGACCTCGCTGACGTAGCGCACCAGGATCGGGCTGTTCGTCATGTGTGCGAGCAGGATGTGAAACTCCGTGGCGAGCCGGATCGACACCGCATCGGTGCCGTCGCGGGCGCCTTCCTCGGCATCGACATGCGCGTTCAGCGTCGCGATCTGGGCCTTTGTCAGCTTGCCGGCGAGCTGACGCACCACCAGGCGTTCGAGTTCGATCCGGATATCGAACGCGTCGCGGGCTTCCTGCCAGCTCGGCGTCGCCACCACGGCGATCCGGTTGCGGCGTAATTCGACGAGACCTTCCGCGGCGAGTTGTCCCAGCGCGTGGCGGGCAATGGTGCGGCTGACGCCGAAACGTTCGCCCAGGGAATCCTCGGGCAGTTTCGCACCGGGCTCCAGCGCCTGCTCGATGATGGCGCGGCGCAGCGCGCGGCAGATCACCCCGACCTTGTCGGATGCTTCCGCAGTCTTGCCGGCCGAACGAGGCGCCATCGGCGAATCCCCTCAAGGAAGTGCTTCGAATGCGCCTATTACCACAACCGGGCGACGATTGAGCGCCTGAATTGCATGCAGTTTGGTGACCGGATTGCCTAAAAGGAATCCGCTGGTTTGGGCGGTATTTTGCGATCTGATTGATTCCACTGGCGAGTTTCACTGGCATCCGGCTTGCATGCACTTCCTGCCATGATGCGCATGCAACCACATTCGGAATTCTCCGGCTCCCCGGTTTCGGCCCCTGCCGCGCCGATCGGGATCGAACTGTCGGACGCCTCCGTCACCTTCGGCCGCGGTGAGCGGGCGGTGCCCGCCCTCTCGAAAACCACCCTTCGGATTGCCGATGGCGAGTTCGTCGCCCTCGTCGGCCCGTCGGGCTGCGGCAAGTCCACCATTCTGCGGCTGGCCAGCGGGCTGGTCCAGCCGACCACCGGCGCCGTCATCGTCGGCGGCCGCGAAGTCGCGGCGCGGGCGCTGCGCGTCGGCATGGCGTTCCAGAACCCGACCATGCTGCCGTGGATGACGATCGAGCGGAACATCATGCTGCCTCTCAAGATCGTCGAGCCGTTTCGTTCGCAGTTCCGCAAGCTGCGCAAAACCGAGTTCCGCGACAAGGCCAATGCGCTGCTGGAGCAAGTCGGCCTCAAGGGGTTCGGCAGCCGGTTTCCGTGGCAGCTCTCGGGCGGCATGCTTCAGCGCGCCAATCTATGCCGTGCGCTGATCCACGAGCCGCGGATGCTGCTGCTCGACGAGCCGTTCGGCGCGCTCGACCAGTTCACGCGCGAAGAATTGTGGTCGATCCTGCAGGACCTCTGGATGACCCACAAGGCAACCGTGCTGCTGGTGACGCACGATCTGCGCGAGGCCGCATTCCTCGCCAGCCGGATTTGCGTGATGAGCGCGCGGCCGGGCCGCATTGTCGACGACAGCGAGGTCGGCTTCAGCCGCCCGCGCACGGTGGCGATGACGTTCGAGCCTGATTTCGTGGCGCTGAACCAGAAGCTGCGCGCCTTCATCGTCGATGCCCGCAGCGCGCCTGCCGAAGGAGCAGCTTCATGACCGGACGTGATGTCAGGCAAAAAGCATGGTCGGCGGCACTGATCGTGCTGTTCTTTGTCGCCTGGGAATTGTTCTGCGTGATTTCAGGGATGTCCGACCTGGTGCTGCCGCGGCCGTCGGAAGTGTTCGTGACGCTCTACCAGAAATTCCCGCTGCTGTGGCCGCATATCCTGCAGACGCTGGCGACGACGATGATCGGCTTCGTGCTCGGTGTCGGGCTCGGCGTCGTCCTCGGCGCCGTCATCGGCGTGTCCAAGACGGCGTACGACACGGCCTATCCGTTGCTGGTCGGCTTCTCTTCGATCCCGAAAGTCGCCGTCGTGCCGATCTTCGTGCTGTGGTTCGGCTCTGGCTCGGTGCCAGCGGTGTTGACCGCGTTGTCGATCTGCTTCTTCCCGATCGTCGTCAACATTGCGACGGGCCTTGCCACCACCGAACCTGAACTGGAAGACGTGCTGAAGGCGCTCGGCGCCAGCAAGTTCGACATTCTCTGGAATGTCGGTCTGCCACGCACGATGCCGTTCTTCTTTGCCTCGCTGAAGGTCGCGGTCAGCTACGCCTTTGTCGGTGCGGTGCTGTCGGAGACTGTGGCGTCGAACCGCGGCATCGGCAATGTCATGATGACCGCGTCCTCGAATTTCAACGTACCGCTGGTGTTCGCCGGACTGTTCGTGCTCGCCGGCCTCGGCGTCGCGCTCTACGTGATCTTTTCGCTGATCGAGGGTCGCGTCACCGGCTGGGCCACCCGCAAGAACGATTTGATCGCGACATGACAAAAGATTTTGCCAAACGCCATCCAACCCAGTCGAGGAGGTTCACGATGTTTATGAAAGTAAGTGCCGCGCTGTTGGGAGCAACTTTGTTCGCAGGCGCCGCGAACGCCCAGGAGACCACCATCAAGTTCACGCTGGGCTGGAAAACCCAAGGAAGCGACGCCGCGTTCTTCTACGCCAAGGACAATGGCTACTTCAAGGAAGAGGGCCTCAACGTCGTGATCGACCAGGGCGAGGGCTCGGGTGCGACGGTGACGCGCATCATGTCGGGCGCCTATGACGCCGGGTTCGGCGACGTCAACGCCATCATCCAGAACGCCTCGACCAAACCGCAGGACGCGCCTGTGATGGTCTACATGATCTGGAACCAGCCGCCATTCGCGATCGTGACCAAGAATACCAGCCCCATCAAGACGATCAAGGATTTCGAAGGTCATACGCTGGGCGGCGCGCAGGGCACGCCGACCACGCGTCTGCTGCCGGTATTCGCCCAGAAGAACAAGCTGGAAAACGACAAGATCAAGATCTCGAACATGGCGCCTAACCTGCAGGAGCCGATGCTGATCAAGGGCGATCTCGATGGTGCGCTCGTGTTCAACATCACCAGCTACTTCAACCTCGTGCTGAACCGTCAGGACCCGGACAAGGACTACAAATGGTTCTCGTTCGGCGACTACGGCATGGACCTCTATTCCAACGGCGTGATGGTCTCGAAGAAGCTGCTGGCGTCGAATCCGAAGGCGGTCGCCGGCCTCGTCCGTGCCGTCAACAAGGGCATGATCGCGGTAGCCAAGGATCAGAACGCCGGCATGAAGGCGGCGCTGAACTACGACAATCTGATCAACGTCGACGTCGAAAAGCGCCGGCTGCAATATTCCTTCGACAAGCTGATCGTCTCGGCCGAGATGAAGGATATCGGCGTCGGCGACGTCAAGGACGACCGCATGACCCGCGCCATCGGCATCATCGTCGAAGGTTATCAGCTCACCCGCACACCGACGTCGTCGGAAGTATTCTCGCGCGAATTCTTGCCGCCGCGTGCGGAGCGAGAGCTAAAATACACCGCGAACTAGCCGCGTCATTGCGAGGAGCGAAGCGACGAAGCAATCCATACCTCGGCTTGGCTAGGATGGATTGCTTCGCTACGCTCGCAATGACGGAGTGATGCAATGACTTCCGAAGTCGCCGCACAAAGCCTGTTCTGTGGCCCTGATCGCGGCCTGCTCGAAAACGTCGTGCTGCGGCACGACGGCGGCGTAATTACTTCCATTGATGAGGGAGCGCAGCCAGCTACCGGGCCGCGCTCCCTCGTTGTTCCCGCCTTCATCAACGCCCACGACCACGCGCGGCCGACGGCCTCTTCCTTCGGCGCGATCGGCATGCCTTTGGAAAGCTGGATCCTGCGGTCCGCGCTTGGTACACCCGTCGATCCCTACCTCACCGCGGCCTCGGCGCTGGCACGCTCGGCGCGGGCGGGCTGCGCTTCGATGATGATCCATTACACGCGGCCGAGCGGAACCATGCCGCTGCTCGATGAAGCCAAGGCGATTGCGCGGGCGGCCTCTGATGTCGGCATCCGCATCGCGTTTGCGCTTGCGGTGCGCGACCAGAATCCGGTGGTCTATGGTGCCAGCGAGCCGGTGCTGTCGGAATTATCCAGCGACAATCGCAAGACCATCGAGGAACTGTTCGTCCGCGCGCCGATGTCGCCCAAGGCCTATATCGAACTGACCGATGCGATCGCCACGGCTATAGCGGGCCCCAACGTCGACGTGCAATTGGGGCCTGCCGGCGTGCAATGGTGCTCGAAGCCGCTGCTCGAGGCGGTCGCCGCAAATTCGGCGCTGACCGGCCGGCGCATTCACATGCATCTGCTGGAGACCATCTATCAACGCGCCTGGTCGGATGCGAACTTCCCTGGCGGCATCGTTCGTTACCTCCGCGACATCGGTTTTCTATCGGAGCGCTTGACGCTGGCGCATTGCATTCACGCGAGGCCGGACGAGATCGAGATGATCGCAGCGTCAGGTGCGCGCATCGTCACCAATTTCAGTTCCAACATGCATCTGCGTTCCGGCCTCGCGCCCATTGCCGCCGCGCACGCATGCGGCTGCGCAATTGCAGTCGGCGTCGATGGCCTGGCGCTGGACGAGGACGACGACGTGCTGCGCGAGATGCGGCTGGTGCAGATGTTCCACGGCGGCCTCGGCTTCAAACGCACCTGGACGCCACAGGAATTCTTCGGACTCGCTGTCGCCAACGGCCGCAAGGCGACTGGCGCACCGGGTACGGGTGCATTGATACCCGGCGCTCCGGCCGACTTCGTCACCATCGATCTCGATCGCCTCGATCGCGACCAGATCATGCCGGTCGACCCAATCGAACTTCTCTTCGCGCGAGGCAACGCATCGCTGTTGCGCGAGGTGGTTGTGGACGGGCGCACGGTCGTCAGCGAAGGCCGTTGCACCGGAGTCGATCTTCTGGCGATCGATCAGGAATTGCGCGGCATCTACCGGGCCAATACCGGCAAGCTCGGCCATTTCCAGCGCGCGTGGCCGCCGCTTTCGGCTTCGCTTCAAAACTGGTTTGAAGCGCAACTGGATTGCCGGTAGCCAAAGCGTTTCCGAGCGAAGTGGATGCCGGTTCGTGTTAAGGAAGCGCGTCAAAAATAGGCGCGTCGCATTGTTCGCCAATTCCGTATCGCGGAAGAAAATTCCGCTTGCATCGACAGGCGGGCAAGGTTTCATGGTCAGCAACAAAAAGCTGAACCGGCGCGCGCATGATGCCGGTCATTTAGCCATGAGGAAGCGTGATGGGTGCGTTGTCGCATCTGCGGATTGTCGAGATCGGAAGCGCGGCCGCGACAAGCTATTGCGCGCGTCTGTTCGCCGATTTCGGTGCGGCCGTCCAGAAAGTCGAACCACCCGCGGGTGATCCGCTACGTCGCGCCGCGCCATTGACGTCGCAAGGCCACAGCGCCTGGTTTGCGTTTCTCAATTTCAACAAATCCAGCTTCGTGCTCGATCCCAGTGGTGCCGGCGCTTCGTCGCGGCTGACCGAGATCATTGCGGCTTGCGACATATTGCTAGACGGCCGCGACATCGATGCCGCGGATTGTCCGGCGTTCGATCTTGCTGCACTCAAGCAGCGTCATCCCGGTCTCATTCATCTCGATGTCAGCTGGTTTGGCCGCGAGGGACCTTACGCCAAATTCGAAGCTACGGACTCGACCATCCGCGCGCTGACCGGACTGATAAAGCTGGTCGGCCCGGCCGAGGGAACGCCGATGCACGCGCCGGATTTCCAGACCGGTATCTTCGCCGGCCTTTGGGGTTTCATCGCCGCAGCCACGTCGGTGCTGGGCCGGATGCAGGACGGGCGAGGCCGCGCCAGTTCGCTCAGCATCTTCGAGTCGAGCATTGCGGTAACCGAATACATCATGTTCGAGTCGTTCGTGCGCGGCGACATCATGCGGCGAATCGGGGTTAACAGGTTCTGGCCGACATTCCCGGTCGGGATCTACGAAACCAGGCAAGGCTGGCTCGGCGTCACCACGGTAACTCCAGCGCAATGGCGCGCCTTCTGTGAGATGCTGGATCTGCCCGAGTTGCGCGACGACCCGACGCTCGTCATGGGCGTCGATCGGCTGCAGCACGTCGAGATGATTGAGAGCAAGTTCATCCCGCGGCTGAAGCAGCGCACCGCGCAGGAATGGTTTGCCGAAGGCTTGCGCCGCAAGATCCCGATCGTGCCGGTACCGGAGATCAGCGATCTTGTTGGCGACGAAGAGAAGCGGGCACGCGGCGCCATAGTCCCCTTCATGATCGGCAATGAAACCGGCTTCACCGCGGGCTCGATGCTACGGCTGACCGGTACGCCGCCGCGCCGCGGCGGGGCGGTTCCCGATATCGGCGAGCAGATGCTAGGCAGTGCGCATGCGAGTGAAGCGGCGAAACGCCTGCCCCTATCCGGGACAACCAGCGCAAATCGCCTGCCGCTCGAAGGCGTCCGCGTGGTCGATTTCTCGATGGGCTGGGCCGGGCCGATCTGCACCCGAACGCTCGCCGATCTCGGCGCAGACGTCATCAAGATCGAGGCCACGCAATATCCGGACTGGTGGCGCGGGGTGGACCGGCGGCCGGCCTATGTTCTCGAACAGATGTACGAGAAGTCGATCCGCTACTGCATCATGAACCGCAACAAGCGTGGCATCACGCTCGATTTGACGCGGCCACAGGGCCTCGATCTGGCCAAGCGCCTGCTCGCCGATGCGGACGTCGTCGTCGACAATTATTCGGTGGAAGTGCTGCCAAAGCTCGGGCTCGGCTACGAAGTATTGAGCAAGCTCAATCCCAAACTGGTCATGATGTCGATGTCGGCCTTCGGCGCCGGCAGTGTCCACCGCGATTGCCGCGCCTATGGCTCGACCCTCGAACAAGGCTCGGGCCTGCCGAGCGTGGTCGGTGACCCCAGCGGGCCGCCTGTCATGAGCCACACCGCGTTTGGCGATGCGGTCGGCGGCTTGAACGGCTGCGCCGCGGTACTCACCGCATTGATCCACGCAAAACTCACCGGCAAGGGCCAGTTCATCGATCTCGCGCAGATCGAATGCATGATGCCGTTTGCCGCGCCGTGGATCGTTGCCCATTCGATCGACGGCAAGGCGCCGGTGAAATACGGCAACCGTCATCCGGATTTTGTGCCGCATGGCTGCTTTCCCTGCGCCGGCGCCGACAACTGGATCGTGGTGGCGGTTTCCAATGATGCGATGTGGCCGAAGCTTGCGAAGCTCCTTGGTCGGGCCGACTGGGCCAGTGATGCCTGGTTGAAGACAGCGGTGGGACGGCGCGCGATCGAGTCCAAAATCGAGGCCGCCATCACGGCATGGACTTCGGCGCGGAACCCGGAAGAAGCGATGGCTGCATTACAGGCGGCGGGCATTGCATCCGGCGTGGCACGTCTGCCGATCGAGCTGTTAAGGGATCCGCAATTGCAGGCGCGTGGCTTCATTCAGGAAGTCGACCGCGCCTTTATCGGAAAACATCCGCAGCCGTCGATGCCGTTCCGTGAAGGCGCAGAGCCGTTTCCGATTCGAACGCCGCCGCCGACGCTCGGCGAGCATAATTGGGAAATTCTCGGCGGACTGCTCGGACTTTCCGAAGCCGAGATCGATCAACTGGCTCGGGAGGGCATCATCGGAACCGAAATGCTGATGGAGGAACAGCTCGTGAAAGAGAAGAAGCGGGCGGCGGGTTGATGGCAGCGGCCCAGCCGGCACAGAGCAGTTCGGAAGCGGTTGCGGGCAGCCCGCAAGCACTGATGTCGGTGCGCGGGCTTGGCATCCGCTTCAAGACCTCCCACGGCGTCTGGCAGGCGACCCGCAAGATCGATTTCGACATCGCCCCCGGCGAGCGTGTTGGCATCGTCGGCGAAAGCGGTTGCGGCAAGACCATCACCGGGCTTTCGATCCTGAAACTGTTGCCGAACAATCTGGCCGGGCTCGATGGTTCAATCCACTTCGACGGCACCGATCTGGCGTCCTGCAGCGTCAGGGAAATGCGGGCGATCCGCGGCCGGCGTATCGCAATGATCTTTCAGGAACCAATGAGCGCGCTCGATCCGGTGTTCACGGTTGGCCACCAGATCGCCGAGACGCTGCGGGTTCATACCGGCGTTAGCAAAGAGGAGGCGAGGGAACGCACACTCGACATGCTGCGCCGGGTCGGCATCGCCTCGCCCGAGCGCCGCATCGACGACTATCCGCACCAGCTTTCCGGCGGCATGCGCCAGCGCGTGATGATCGCCGCAGCCTTGATTTGCGGCCCGCAATTGCTGATCGCGGACGAGCCGACCACGGCGCTCGACGTCACCGTGCAGGCGCAAATCCTGCAATTGCTGCGCGACCTCAGCGAGACGTCCAACACGGCATTGATACTGATAACGCATGATCTCGGCGTCGTCGCCGAAACCTGCACCCGGATGATCACGATGTATGCCGGCGAGGTGATCGAGGACGCCGCCGTGGATGACGCGCTGGTCCGGCCGCTGCATCCTTACACCTCAGGGCTGTTGCGTTCGTTGCCGCATTTGAGCCCGCGCCACGGCAAGTTGCCGTCGATCCCGGGCCGGGTGCCGTCGATCATGGACATGCCCAATGGCTGCCGCTTCAAGGCGCGTTGCACGCATGCCGTCGCCGGCTGCGAGGCGGAGCAGGCGCTGCTCGATGCCGGCAATGGCCGCAAAGTGCGATGCTGGCGCTTCTCCGAACTCGATCTGCCCGGCGCGTTGCAGCATGCGGCGACGGTGCCGATCGCGGCCATGGTTGCCAGTCCATGATACTTCAGGGCGCCGATATCAGCTGGGACGCCATCGTCTCGGTGCGCGATCTGCAGGTGGGTTTTCAGACCACCGACCGCCGCGCCATTGTGAAGGCGGTGGACGGCGTCAGTTTCGATGTTCGCCGCGGCGAAACCTTTGGCATCATCGGCGAGTCCGGCTCGGGCAAGACCACGATCGGGCGCGCACTGGTGTTTCTGCTCAAGCCCAGCGGCGGCGCCATCCTGCATAACGGGGTCGATCCGCTGGCGATGCCGCGGCAGCAGTTCCAAACTCATCGCCGCGACTACCAGATCATTTTCCAGGACCCGAACGCGGCGCTGAATCCGCGCATGACGATCCTCTCATCGGTGCTGGAGCCGCTGGAACTGGCGCGCGCGGGATCGAAGGCCGAACGGCTGAAGCGGGCGCATGAGGCGATGGACCGCGTCGGCCTGGCGCTGGACCTCGGCGAGCGCTATCCACACCAGTTGTCCGGCGGCCAGAAGCAGCGCGTGGTGATCGCGCGTGCGCTTACACTGCGCCCAAAGCTGATCGTCTGCGACGAGGTGGTGGCCGCGCTCGACATGTCGATTCGCGGCGACGTACTCAATCTGTTTGCCGAGCTGCAGCGCGATCTCGGCCTCACTTACGTATTCATCACCCACGATCTTGCCGTGGTCTCCCACATCAGCGAGCGCATCGCGGTCATGTATCTTGGCCGCTTTGTCGAATTGGGTCCGACCGAGAAAGTCTCCGGACGTCCGCTACACCCTTATACCCAGGCATTGTTATCCGCCGAGCCGCGGCCGTTGCCATCGACCATGCGCGGCGACAACCGCATCGTGCTGCAAGGCGAAATCCCGAGCCCGATCGATCCGCCCTCGGGATGCCGCTTTCGCACCCGCTGCCAATATGTGCAAGTCGTCTGTGCCGAGAAGACGCCCGACTGGCGCGAGCTGATGCCCGATCATTGGGTCGCCTGCCATTTCGCCGACCGCCCGAACTTTTCACCGAACTAGAACAAGTCTGCCGGAGGAATTGCCATGACACAGACGACGCGACGTGAGGTAATGGCGCTGATATCGGGCGCGCTGGCCGGTGCGACCCTTGGCGGCGAGGCCTTCGCGCAGGGCACGCCGAAGCGCGGCGGCATCTTGCGCATCTCGGCGCCAGCCAACCCGTCGAGCCTTGATCCGGCAACCGGCGGCGCCGGTTCGGACCACGCGTTCCTGTTCACGATGTACGACACGCTGACCGAATGGGATTTCGAGACGCTGAAGCCGAAGCCCGGCCTTGCCGAAAGCTGGAGCTTTTCGGATCCTACCACGCTGGTGCTCAACATCCGGCCCAGTGTCGCCTTCCACGACGGCACGCCGCTCGACGCCGAAGCGGTCAAGTTCAACCTGGAACGCAACAAGAGCGATCCGAAATCCAACATCAAGGCCGATCTGGCGGCGATGGAATCGGCGGCGGTGACCGGTCCGATGCAGGTGACGCTAAAATTGAACACGCCCGATGCGGCGTTGCCCGGCATTCTCTCCGATCGCGCCGGCATGATGGTGTCGCCGACTGCGCTCAAGGCCAGTTCAGCTGGCAACGTCGCGCGCACGCCGGTTGGCGCCGGCGCCTATGCTTTTGTCAGCTGGGCGGATGGCGAGAAGATCGTTATCAAGCGCCACGAGAAGTATTGGAAGCCGAATCGTCCCTATCCGGATGGCATCGAGTTCTCGATCATTCCTGAATTGACGACGGGATCGCGCTCGGTCACCGCCGGGCAGAACGATCTGATGTACCAGCTGCCGCCACGGCAGAAGGCGATCCTGGAGCGCGCCAGCAGCATCAAGATTTTCAATGGCCCGACGCTGTACGTGTTCCAGATATTCCTGAACTGGGCGAAGCCGCCGTTCGACAACATCAAGGTGCGCCAGGCCTTCAATTTCGCGATCGATCGCGAAACCTTCGTCAAGGCGGCGCTCGCGGGGTTGGCCGAACCCGCCTACATGAATCTTCCGAAGGCGCATTGGGCCTACGACAAGTCGGTCGCCGAGCTTTATCCTTATAACCCCGATATGTCCCGCAAGCTGCTGGCCGAGGCCGGCTTCAAGGACGGAGTCTCGATCGAGCTCGTCGGCTATCCCGATCAGGATTCGGTGCAGCGCCAGGAAATCCTGATCGAGCAGTTCAGGAAGGGCGGCATGAATGTGCGCTTCATGAATGCGCCGATCGCGGAAGCGTCCGCGGCGTTCTTCGGCGCCGAGAAACGCGGCTCCGGCATTCTCGCGGCCTGGACCGGACGGCCGGACCCGAGCCTGACCTATTCGCTGATGTTCACCAAGGACGCCTATTATAATGGCGGCCGGGCGCCGGTACCGCCGGAACTGGAAGCCGCGATCAAGGCGTCGCGGGCGTCTGAGGATATCGAGGTGCGGCGCAAGGCGTTTGCGACCGTGCAGCGGCTGGTGATGGAAAACGCGTTCGTGGCTCCGCTCGCGTTCCAGTTCGAACTGGTCGCGATGAACAAGAAGGTGCAAGGCTACAGGCCGAACCTGCTGGGCAAGCCGAAATACGACGACGTCTGGCTGGAAAGCTGAACGGGGAAGATTGATCGATGGCGCGACGGAGTCCGGCAAGGGTCATTGGCGGCCGCCTGCTGCAGGCGCTGCCTGTGATCCTGCTCGCGACCTTCATGGTGTTCGCGCTGCTTAAACTGGTGCCCGGCGACATCGCGGTGACGCTGGCCGGCGACAACGCCACCGATGCGCGCATCACCGAAATCAGGAAAATCTACGGGCTCGACCGGCCCTTCCTGGTGCAATACGGCGCGTGGCTCGGCAATGTCGTGCAGGGCGATCTCTCGCAGTCATTGCTGACCGGCGAGAAGGTCGCGACCTCGATCTCGCGCGCCTTTCCCAACACGCTGTTGATCGTAGCCATCGCGCTCATGCTGGCGCTGCTCACGGGAATCCCGATGGGGGTGATCGCGGCGATCAAGCCCAACGGCTGGGTCGACAAATCGGTCAGCATGGTCGCGTCGCTCGGCGTCGCCATTCCCGGCTTCTGGCTGGCGATGATCCTGGTCGCCGAGATTTCGCTGAAGCTGAACTGGCTGCCGGCGACCGGCGCCAAATCATTCAGCGTTTCGCCCGTCGAGGCGATCCGGCACGCGCTGCTGCCGGGCATTGCGATTGCGGCCTACGGCATGGCCGAGGTGGCGCGGCAGTTACGGGGATCGCTGCTGGAAGTGCTGTCGTCGCAATATGTACGGACGCTGCACGCCAAGGGGCTCTCGATGACGCGCATCCTGTGGCAGCACGGACTGAAGAACGTCAGCGTCAATCTCTTCACCATCATCAGCCTGCTGGTCAACCGCATGCTGGCGGCGACCGTGGTCATCGAAGCGGTGTTTGCAATACCCGGCCTCGGCAGCCTGATCGTGCGCGGTGCCATCCAGCGCGATTTTCCGATCGTGCAGGGCGTGGTGTTTGCGATGGTGATCGTGGTCATCCTGGTGAACCTGATCGCCGATTTGCTCTGTGCCGCGGTCGATCCGAGGATCGAGCAATGACGGATCTGGCGTTCGAAACCCCGAAGCGACCGGCCCGACCGAGCCGGCTCCATCGCCTGTTCCGCTGGCTGGCGGGCGATCTGCGCGCCGCGCTCGCGATCCTGGTGCTGTTGGTGCTCGTCATCGTCGCGATCGGTGCGCCCTGGATTGCGCCCTATTTGCCGACCGCGCAGGACGCCAACAACATGCTGGCGGCACCGGGGCCCGGACATTTGCTCGGGACCGACGATCTCGGCCGCGATATCTTCAGCCGGCTGATCTATGGCGCACCGGCGACGGTCTATGCCAGCCTGCTCGCGGTCAGCGTCGCGGTGGCGATCGGCCTGCCGGTTGGGCTGGCCGCCGGCTTCTTCGGCGGCTGGACCGACGATATCATCAGCCGTGTCATCGATACGTTCCTGTCATTTCCGGCCATCGTGCTGGCAATTGCCGTTACCGGCGCACTCGGTATCGGCCTGACCAACGGCATGATCGCCGTGGGTATCGTGATGTTCCCGGCGCTGGCCCGTATCGTCCGGGCGCGGACGCTAATCGTGCGGCAGGAGCTCTATGTCGATGCCAGCAGGTGTTTTGGCGCGCCGGCCTGGCATATCCTGTGGAAACACGTGCTGCCGAATGCCCTGCAGCCGGTGATCGTGCAGGTCACGCTGCTGCTGGCGGCAGCCCTGCTGGCGGAAGCCAGCCTAAGCTTCCTCGGCCTCGGCATTCAGCCGCCAAACCCGAGCTGGGGCGCGATGCTGGCGCGGGCCTATCAGTATATGGAGATCGCGCCGGAGCAGATGTATGCCCCGGGGCTTGCCATCCTGGTGGTCTCGTTGGCATTCAATGCGCTCGGAGAGTCCTTGCGTATCGTGCTCGATCCGACCATGAAGGACCGATAGAGCATGACCCGGAAAAGTGGATACCGGTTTTCCGATAAGGTCATGCTCAGATAGAGTTTTTCTACGGAAGCCTTTTATGCCCTTTCAGAAGCTGTTGATCGCCAACCGCGGCGAGATTGCCATTCGTATCGCGCGGGCCGCGGGCGAGACCGGTCTCGCCACCGTCGCGATCTATCCTGCCGACGACGCGCTGTCGCTCCACGTCCGCGCCGCCGACGCGGCGCATGAAATCCCTGGCCGGGGCGCGCGGGCGTATCTGGATATCGAAGCCTTCGTCGCCGCGGCCAAGGCCGCGGGCTGTGATGCGCTGCATCCCGGCTACGGCTTTCTCAGCGAAAACACATTACTCGCCCGGCGCTGCGCGGAGGAGGGCATCACCTTCGTCGGCCCCTCGCCGGCGGCGCTGGATCTGTTTGGCGACAAGGCCAAGGCCAAGGCGCTGGCGAAAGAAAATGGCGTGCCCATCATCGAGGGCACCGGCGGTCCGACCACGCTTGAACAGGCCAGGGACTTCTTTGCTTCGCTTGGGGCCGGCGGCGCCGTCATGATCAAGGCCATTGCGGGCGGTGGCGGACGTGGCATGCGGATCGTCGACGATGCCGCCAAGCTGGACGAAGCTTATGCGCGCTGCCAGTCCGAGGCCAAGGCGGCCTTCGGCAGCGACGGCGTCTATGTCGAGCGCCTCATCCGCAACGCCCGCCATATCGAGGTGCAGATCATCGGCGACCACCACGGCGCGATCAGCCATTTGTGGGAGCGCGAATGCACGATCCAGCGGCGGAACCAGAAGCTGATCGAGGTGGCGCCGAGTCCGTCGCTGAGCAACAGTTTGCGCATGCGGATCATCGACGCCGCCCGAGAACTCGCCGCGGCTGCCAACTACGACAACCTCGGCACCTTTGAATTCCTGGTCGACGGCGACGCCAGTGGCGACGCGCAGGCGTTCGCGTTCATCGAAGCCAATCCGCGGCTTCAGGTCGAGCACACCGTGACCGAGGAAGTGCTCGGGGTCGATCTGGTGCAGGCGCAGCTTGCCGTCGCCGGCGGCGCCACTTTGGGTTCGCTCGGCCTCGCACAGGCCTATATCCCGAAGCCGCGCGGCTACGCGATGCAGCTTCGCGTCAACATGGAGGTGATGGACGAGAACGGCGTCACCAAGCCGACCGGCGGCACGCTATCCATGTTCGATCTGCCGGCCGGGCCTGGGGTGCGCGTCGATACGTTCGGCTGTTCCGGCTACAAGACCAGCGCGGCCTTCGACTCGCTGCTCGCCAAGGTCATCGTGCATGCGACCGGCCCGAACTGGACCGACGTGGTACAGAAGGCGACGCGGACCCTGCGCGAGTTCCGCATCGGCGGCGTCGCCACCAATATCCCGTTCCTCGGCGCGGTGCTGGCGCATCCGGATTTCATCGCCAACCGCATCAATACCGGATTCATCGATACCCACGTGGCTGCGCTGGTCCACGTGGCGAACGACCTTTCGGCGCCGGAGCTGTCGGAGGCGGGTGCTGCCGTCACTATCTCCGATGTCAGGGGAACCTCGGCAGGGCCGGCTGGTCCCGCTGGCTCCGTGCCGGTGCCGGCGCCGCTGCAGGGCACGATCGTCGCGATTGAGGTGAGGGAAGGTGACCTCGTCCGCCCCGGCCAGCAGATTGCCGTGCTCGAATCCATGAAGATGGAGCATCTTGTGACCGCGCCGCACGGCGGCAAGGTGACGAGGATTACCGCCGAGGCCGGCGTCACGCTGATGCAGGACGAGGCCATCCTGTTTCTCGAACCGGCCGAGATCGACGCCCATGACGTCGCAGAAGAAGAGGATGTCGATCTCGATCACATCCGCCCGGATCTTGCCGAGCTGATCGCGCGCCACGCCATTACGCTGGACGAGAACCGGCCGGCCTCAGTCGAGCGCCGGCGCAAGACCAATCAGCGCACTGCGCGGGAGAACATCGCGCAGCTCGTCGATGAAGGATCCTTTGTCGAATACGGCTCGCTGGCAATTGCCGCCCAGCGCCGGCGGCGCAAGGTCGACGACCTCATTATGAACACGCCCGCCGACGGGTTGATTTCCGGTGTGGCGACCGTGAACGCAAAGGACTTCGGCGCGGAAGGCGCCCGCTGCATGGTGATCTCCTATGATTACACCGTGCTGGCGGGTACCCAGGGCCACATGAACCACAAGAAGATCGACCGCATGCTCGGCCTTGCCGAGCAATGGCGCATGCCGCTGGTGTTCTACGCGGAAGGCGGCGGCGGCCGTCCCGGCGATACCGATCGGCTCGGCATGACCGGCCTCGACGGGCCGTCCTTTGTGCAGTTCGCAAAATTGTCGGGACTGGTGCCGGTCATCGGCGTCGTGTCCGGTTATTGCTTCGCGGGCAATGCCGCGATGCTCGGCTGCTGCGACGTGATCATCGCCACCAAAAATGCCTCTATCGGCATGGGCGGCCCGGCGATGATCGAGGGCGGCGGCCTCGGCGTCTATCATCCGGCTGAAGTCGGTCCGGTGTCGTTTCAGTCGCCGAACGGTGTCATCGACATCCTGGTCGAGGACGAAGCGGAGGCCACCACTGCCGCGCAGAAATACCTGTCCTATTTTCAGGGGGCTGTGGCCGACTGGAAAGCGCCGGACCAGCGGCTGCTGCGGCGCGCGATCCCGGAGAACCGTCTCCGCGTCTATGACATCCGCACCGTCATCGACCTGGTCGCCGACGATGGCTCGGTGCTGGAAATCCGACGCGATTTTGGCGTCGGCATGATCACGGCGTTCATCCGCATCGAGGGAAAGCCGTTCGGCCTGATCGCCAACAATCCAAAGCATCTCGGCGGCGCCATCGACGCGCCGGCCGGCGACAAGGCCGCGCGTTTCCTGCAATTGTGCGACGCCTTCGACATTCCGATCGTATCGCTGTGCGATACGCCCGGCTTCATGGTTGGCCCCGAGGCCGAAAAGACCGCGATCGTGCGCCATGTGGCGCGGATGTTCGTGACCGGCGCCAGCCTCACGGTGCCGTTGTTTGGCGTGGTGCTGCGCAAGGGATACGGCCTCGGCGCGCAAGCCATGATCGGCGGCGGCTTCCACGCTTCCCTGTTCACGGTGGCCTGGCCGACCGGCGAGTTCGGCGGCATGGGCCTCGAAGGCTATGTGCGGCTCGGCTTCCGCAAGGAGATGGAAGCGATCGCCGACCTTGAGGAGCGCGAGAAATATTACAAGGCCAAGGTTGCGGAACTCTATGCCAACGGCAAGGCGACCTCGATCGCCTCCGTGCTCGAAATCGACGAAGTGATCGACCCCGCCGATACGCGGCACTGGATTATGGCGGGGCTGCGGTCGGTGCCGAAGCCGGAGCCACGCAGCGGGCGCAAACGGCCGTGCATCGATGCGTGGTGATCTCTCGACCGTCATCCTGAGGTGCGAGCGCAGCGAGCCTCGAAGGATGAATGGCCCCGGCTGAGACACCCGGGCTGTCGCCCTTCGAGACGGCCGCGTTGCGGCCTCCTCAGGGTGACGGTTCACATAGCGGACATTACCCCAATCTCAACTCGTCATATCCCTTCGCCGCGACCTCGTCGCAGCGGGCGCGATAGGCCGGTGCGCTGCCACTGTAACGGGCGATGATGCGGGTTTGCTTGCCTTCGACGTTGGAGTTGATGCCGGTCATCCAGGAATTGACTTCGTTGGACAACAGCCCGACGCCGAGCGCCTTGACGTGATCGGTCCATGAATCGACGCCGGCGGTGGTCGCCTCCAGCCGCGTTAATTTCCTGTCCCGCGCAAACTGCATCAAACCGGTGACCCAGTCGACGCTGTATTCGATGCTGCGCGGAATGTTGCCGAGCGCGGTGTGCGGGCCCATCAGCATCATCATGTTTGGGAATTCGTGGACCATGATGCCCAGATAAGTCTGCGGTCCGTGCTTCCACTTCTCCCTCAGCCGTGCATCGCCCGCACCGCGGAAGTCGATCTTGTCGAAACTGCCGGTGAGGGCGTCGAACCCGGTCGCGTAGATGATGATGTCGAACTCGAATTCCCGCGCGCTGGTCTTGATGCCCGCGGGCGTGATCCGCTCGATCGGCGTCTCCGTGATGTCGATCAGTTCGACATTGTCCCGGTTGTAGACCTCGTAATAGAAGGTCTCGAGCGGTAGCCGGCGGGTACCGAAACCATGGTTCTTCGGGATCAGCTTCTCCGCAATCGCCTGGTTCTTCACCCGCTGACGGATTTTCCGCGCCACGAAATCGCTGATCGTCGCGTTCGCCTTGCGGTCGGTCAAAATGTCGCGGAAATTGCCCTGCCAGATGCCAAATCCGCGCTCGCCATAGAGCTTCTCATAGAACGCCTCGCGCTCCTCGTCGGAGACCTCGAACGTGCCGCGTGGGTCCGGCGTGTGCAGGAAACACGCAAACGTTTCCTGGCAGCGGGCGAACATCTCGGGATAGCCGGCCTTGATCGCTTTCTGGGTCTCGGCATCGATCTTGCCGTTGTGCAACGGCGCACACCAGTTCGGCGTGCGCTGGAACACCGTGAGATGGCCGACGTCCTTGGCGATGGTCTGGATGGTCTGCACGCCGGTGGCGCCGGTGCCGATCACGGCGACGCGCTTGCCCTTGAAGTCGACCGGCTCGTGCGGCCATTGCGCGGTGTGGAATGACGGGCCCTCAAAACTGTCGCGCCCCGCGATATTGGGCAGCGTCGGGGTCGATAGCGGGCCGATCGCGGTAATGAGGAAGCGGGTACGAAAGCGGCTGCCGTCCTCCAGCGCAAGGGCCCAGCTGCGCATACCCTCGTCGTAATGCGCTGAACTGACCCGGCTCTTGAACTGGATATCGCGTCGCAAATCGAATTTGTCGGCGACGTGGTTGAGGTAGCGCAGCGTTTCCGGCTGGCCGGCAAAATGTTCGGACCAGTCCCACTCCTCCAGTAACTCCTTCGAGAACGAATAGCCGTAGGAATAGCTTTCCGAATCGAAGCGCGCGCCGGGATACCGGTTCCAGTACCAGGTACCGCCGACATTGGTGCCGGCCTCCAGCACGCGCACCCGCAACCCCAACTCGCGCAGGCGGTAGAGTTGGTAAAGGCCCGACATGCCCGCACCGATGATGATGGCGTCGTAATCGAGATCGCGTAGGCTGTCGGTCTGGCGCGAAGTGGCCACGTGGCGGTTCTCCCGGGCGTATTGGTTGGCCCAAAGCTAGCCGGTCTTGCGGTCGCGAACAAACCGCGGAAAGCACATCTGGTATGTTGCAGGATAAGCCGCCGGCCGGCGCGGCCCGGCTTTACTCGACACCGTTTCTGCCCCTATCGTCAGGTTCCGATCGCCCATAAGCGGCGGCGGGCAAGCGGGAGCGAAGCGATGGCCCAGGCGCAGCAGCGCAGGCTGAACTCGATCGATGTCAGCGATCCCAGGCTGTATCAGGACGACAATTGGCGGCCGCTGTTCGCGCAGCTGCGCCGCGACGATCCCGTGCATTATTGCGAGGCCTCGGCGTTCGGGCCGTATTGGTCGGTCACCCGCTACGACGACATCTTTACGGTCGAACTCGACCATGAAAACTATTCGTCCAGCTCGGACCTCGGCGGCATCCAGGTCACCGACCAGCCGAAAGGGCAGGAGTTCGCGAATTTCATCCGCATGGACCCGCCGGGCCATACCGCGCATCGCCGCACCGTCGCGCCGATCGTGGCGCCGTCCAATCTGGTCAACCTCGAGCCGTTGATCCGCAAGCGCACCTCGGACGTGCTGGACGCGCTGCCGCGCAACGAGACGTTTGATTGGGTCGCGCGGGTTTCGACCGATCTCACCAACATGATGCTGGCGACGCTGTTCGATTTCCCCTGGGCTGACCGTGAGAGGCTGACCTGGTGGTCCGATGTCGCGATCGCCAATGTCGCCGCGCCCGATGCCGTCGTGCATTCGGCCGAGGAGCGCATCGCCGAGCTCGGCAAGATGGGTGAATATTTCCGCAAATTATGGGATGCCCGCGCCAATGCCGCGCCGACCTTCGATCTGATCTCGATGCTGGCGCATTCGCCGGCGACCAGTAACCTGCAAGCGCGCGAATTCATCGGCACGATTGCGCTCTTGATCGTCGGCGGCAACGACACCACGCGCAATTCCATGACCGGCGGCTTGATGGCGCTGGTGGAAAACCCAGAGCAGTTCGAACTGGTGCGTGGCCGGCGCGAATTGATCCCGAATCTGGTTTCCGAGACCATCCGCTACCAGAGCCCGGTGCTGCATATGCGCCGTACCGCGCGCAACGACGTCGAACTCGCCGGCCGCCGAATTGCAAAAGGCGATAAGGTCGTGATGTGGTACATTTCAGGCAATCGCGACGAGGGCAAGATCGAGCGCGCGGATGAATTCATTGTCGATCGTGCCAAACCCCGGCAGCATCTCGCCTTCGGCGCTGGCATCCACCGCTGCGTCGGCGACCGGCTCGCCGAACAGCAGATCCGCATTCTCTGGGAGGAAATCTTGCAACGGGATCTCAGGTTCGAAATCATGGGGCCGGCGCAACGGCTATGCTCGAATTTCATTCGTGGTATTCGCACGCTGCCGGTGAGGATTGTGAATTAGACCGTCATTGCGAGCGAAGCGAAGCAATCCATATCGTCGCGCAAAGAAAGTATGGATTGCTTCGTCGCTTACGCTCCTCGCAATGACGAAAGAATATTCAAGGGCCAAGAATGAACAAACACGATTCCGTTGACGTCCTGATCATTGGCGCCGGTGCTTCCGGCGCCGCCGTCGCCTGGAGCCTAGCCGATACCAAGATGCACATTCTCTGCCTCGACCAGGGCGGCTGGATGAACTCGTCGGAATATCCGAGCACCGGGCGAGACTGGGAGGCGAAGTTTTATGGCGACTGGTCGACCAGCCCGAACATCCGTGGCCGGCCCGAGGATTATCCGATCAACGACGACAACTCGCCGATCAAGGTGGTGAATTTCAATGGCGTCGGCGGCTCCACGGTGATGTACACCGCGCATTGGCCACGGCTGCACCCCTCCGATTTCAAGGTCAGGACGCTCGACGGCGTCGCCGACGACTGGCCGATCGATTACGACGCGCTGACGCCGTTCTTCGAAGAGAACGACCGCATGATGGGTGTCTCGGGTTTGTCCGGCGATCCGCGTTCGCCGTTGACGCACCCGCCGATGCCGCCGCAGCCGCTCGGGCTTTCCGGCCCTGTCATCGGCAAGGCCATGAACAAGCTCGGCTGGCACTGGTGGCCGTCGGACACCACGGTCGCGACGATGGATTACGAGGGCAGGGCGCGCTGCATCAATCTCGGCCATTGCACGCCGGCCTGCGCGCAAGGCGCCAAAGCATCGACCGACATCACCTATTGGCCGCCCGCGATCCGCGCCGGCGTCGAGCTTAGGACTCATTGCCGGGTGCGCGAGATCACGACCAACGAAGACGGCATGGCCTCGGGCGTGATCTACTACGACAAGGATGGCGTCGAACAGTTCCAGCCGGCCGAGGTCGTCATCATCGCCTGCAACGGCGTCGGCACGCCGCGGCTGCTGTTGAACTCGGTCTCCGGCCGTTTTCCGAATGGGCTCGCCAACTCATCCGGCCTGGTCGGCAAGAACCTCATGTTCCATCCCTATGCGCAGATCTACGGCTTTGTGAAGGAGCCGACCGATAGCAACCGCGCGCCGCCGACCTGCCTCTGGAGCAAGGAATTCTACGACACCGATCTGTCGCGCGGTTTCGTCCGCGGCTACGGCATCCAGTTCGGCCGCGGGGCCGGGCCGGTGTTCGAGGCCGTTGCCAGCGAGCAGAAAGGCATCTTGCCGTGGGGCGCGGATCACCATCGTGTCTTCCGCCGGCTCAATGGCCATCGCATCGGGGTCTCCGCGATCTGCGAGGATCTGCCCGAGGAACACAACCGTGTCACGCTCGATCCGGTGCTGAAGGACGGTCACGGCATTCCCGCGCCGAAGATCGATTACACCATCAGCGAAAACAGCCGGAAGATGATGGATCACGGACTGGCGCGCGGCCGCGAAATCCTCGAAGCCGCGGGCGCCACCGACATCTGCATCAACAACCCGATCCCCTGGGGCGGTTGGCATCTGCTCGGCACCGCGCGGATGGGCACCGATCCGACGCGCTCGGTGGTCAACGAATGGGGCCGCTCGCATGACGTGAAGAACCTCTTCATCGTCGACGGCAGCGTGTTCGTGACCTCAGGCGGCGTCAATCCGACGTCAACCATCCAGGCCGTCGCGCTCTACATCGCCGACCAGATGAAGCAGCGCCTCGCCAATTTGTTCGATTGAGGAAGTGATGTCCGCAGCCAATGAACTGAGCCCAACCGAGCGCGACGATCTCCGCACCGTCGCCGCGATGATCGTTCCCGCCAGCGACGAATACAAGGTGCCCGGCGCGGATGATCCCGCGATCCAGGCCGACATGCTGGCGACGCTCGGCCGTGATGCTGCGCTGGTCACGCAGGCCCTCGATCATCTTGCACGCCTTGCCGGCAAGCCGCTCGCCAGCCTCGATCCGGCGCGACGCGATGCGGTCGCCGAGGAATTCCGCGCATCGGGAGGTGCTGCAACCGCCACCCTCGTCCGCGTCGTGCTGCAATGCTATTACCGCGACGACCGCGTGCTGCGCTCACTCGGATTGGAGCTCCGTGCGCCGTTTCCAAAAGGCTATGCGCTGGAGCAGGGCGACTGGTCGGTGCTTGATCCCGTCAAGGCCCGACCGCCGAGCTTGCGGCGGGCCACGTAAGCCTCAGGGCTGGTTTGCGCCCAGGTTAGGGCTCTTGCGGCGAGGGTGTCCCGTAACCATCTGAGTTGGCCTAAGGAATTTGGCCATGCTGGATTTTACCTCAGATAATGCCGATGACGCTTCGTCATCGCGTGCGACCGAACACACCCCCGATAACGACCAGGCTTTGCTGGATGCCTATTCGAACGCCGTGATCGGCGTGACCGAACGCGTCGGTCCCGCCGTCGTCCGGGTCGAAACCGGCCCCAAGGTGCGCAACGCGCGCGAGCGCGGCGGGCTCGGTTCGGGCATCGTGATCTCGCCTGACGGCCTGGTGCTGACCAACAGCCACGTGGTCGGATCGTCGAAAGAGATCAGGCTGCGGGATACCGAAGGTTTTGTCACCGACGCCCATGTGCTCGGCGTCGATCCGGATACGGATCTGGCGCTGTTGCGCGCCGACGGCGCGCGCGATTTGCCCTATGCCTCGCTCGGCAACTCCAAGAGCTTGCGCCGCGGCCAGCTCGTGGTGGCGATCGGCAATCCGCTTGGATTTGAGTCGACGGTAACCGCCGGCGTGGTGTCGGCGCTGGGACGTTCCATCCGCTCGGTGAGCGGGCGGACCATCGAGGACGTGATCCAGACCGATGCCGCGCTCAATCCCGGCAATTCCGGCGGGCCGCTGGTGTCGTCGGCGGCGGAAGTGATCGGGATCAACACCGCGATCATTCAGGGCGCGCAGGGCATCTGCTTTGCGGTCGCCAGCAATACCGCGCAATTCGTGCTGTCGGAGATCATCCGTCACGGCTATGTCCGCCGTGCCTATATCGGCGTCTCCGGCCAGACCGCGCCGATCCCGCGGCGCCATGCGGTGGTCGCCGGCGTCGACAACACCATGGGCGCGCTGCTGGCGCAGATCGAGGCCGACGGACCGGCGGCGCAGGCCGGCCTGTTGCCGGGCGACGTCGTGATCAAATTGGATGGCGTCGAGATCAACGGCGTCGACGATCTGATCCGTGCACTCGACCGCGACCGCATCGACTGCAAGGTGGAAATGGACGTGCTCCGCATGGGCCGCCTCCGCGCCATCGATATTCACCCGATGGAGCGCAAACCGGCGGCGCGGCAGTAGTCTCAGCGTCGCGCTGCTCTTTCCCTCTCCCCTTGTGGGAGAGGGTGGACGCGACGCGCAGCGTCGCGGAC
>JBOHIT010000087.1:0-7440 GCA_050726155.1 Bradyrhizobium sp. | reverse complement strand
GTATCCGGCATCGTTCTTGCCGCTGCTCTTTGGCTGACCGCGCGATTCGCGGCCGTCTATTTCGCCCAAATGAGCTTGTTCCGTGATGAACTCGCGTTGCTATTACTTATGGTGAGCGGTGTGTTTGTCTATGGTCTTTCAATCCTCGTGCTGTTCGGCAGAGGCTGGATATTCTCGCTGATCCGCGGCTAAAGCCGTTTGCGCTTGGCGGCGAACCACGCCAATATGGCGTGAAACAATCAGGCTATTGGAGATACGATGGCACCTCCCATCAAGTTCGGCGTCGGTCAAAGCGTCCTGCGCAAGGAAGACGATGCGCTCATTCGCGGCAAGGGCCGCTACACCGACGACGTCTCGCCGTCTCCCTCGTTGCACGCGCTGATGCTGCGCTCGCCGCATGCGCATGCGAAGTTCACCATCAACGTCACCAAGGCGCGCGGCATGCCCGGCGTCGGCGCGGTCCTGATCGCCGACGATGTCAAGGATCTCGGCGATCTGCCGTGCCTGTTCAATTTCGAGGTCGATCCGTTCACCGGACCTCCGTATCCGATCCTCGCCAGGGATGAAGTCCGCCACGTCGGCGATTCCGTCGCCTTCGTCGTCGCCGACACCATCGATCAGGCCCGCGATGCGATCGAGGCGATCGAGGTCAACTGGACGCCGCTGCCCGCGGTGGTCGGCCTTGCCAACGCCGTGAAGAAGGGCGCACCGCAGGTCTGGCCCAAGCATGCCGGTAATGTGCTGTTCGACGTGCCGATCGGCGACAAGGCGGCAACCGATGCCGCCTTTGCCAAGGCGCATGCGGTCGCCGAAGTCTCGATCGTCAATCCGCGCGTCATCACCAACTTCATGGAAACCCGCGCGGCGGTCGCCGAGTACGACGCCAAGAGGGATCACCTGACACTGACGATCGGCAGCCAGGGCAGCCATCGCCTGCGCGAGATCATCGGCGGCATGGTGCTGAAGATGCCGCTGGAAAAGATGCGGGTGATCTGCCCCGACGTCGGCGGCGGGTTCGGCACCAAGCTGTTTCCGTACCGCGAATACGCGCTGATTTCGGTTGCCGCGAAAAAGCTCAAGAAGACCATCAAGTGGACCGCGGATCGTTCCGATCATTTCATGGGCGACGCGCAGGGCCGCGACAACGTCACCACCGCAAAGATGGCGCTGGCCGAGGACGGCAAGTTCCTGGCGATGGATGTCGACCTGATGGGCGACATGGGCGCGTATCTCTCGACCTTCGGTCCCTACATTCCGCATGGCGGCGCCGGCATGCTGCCGGGCCTCTACGACATCCGAACTTTCCACTGCCGCGTCCGCACCGTGTTCACCAACACCGTGCCGGTCGACGCCTATCGCGGCGCAGGCCGTCCTGAGGCGGCCTATGTGATCGAGCGGCTGGTCGATGCGGCGGCGCGAAAACTTGGCATGACGCCCGATGCCATCAGGCGCAAGAATTTCATCTCGCCGAAGGCGATGCCCTACAAGACCATCACCGACAAGGTCTACGATTCCGGTGATTTCGCCGCGCATATGAAGCGCGCGATGGAAGTCGCCAACTGGAGGGAATTTCCGAAACGCGCCAAGGCCGCGAAGAAGGCCGGGCTGGTGCGCGGCATTGGCTTGGCGAGCTATGTCGAGGTCTGCGGCACCATGGGCGATGAGACCGCCAATGTGGCGCTCGATCAGAGTGGCGACGTCACCATCCTGATCGGCACCCAGTCGAGCGGGCAGGGCCACCAGACTGCCTATGCGCAATTGATCGCCGAGCAGTTTGGCCTAGCGCCCGAGCGCGTGCACATCGTGCAGGGCGATACCGACCGCGTGGCCACAGGTCTTGGGACCGGTGGGTCTGCCTCGATTCCGACCGGCGGCGTCAGCGTGCAGCGTGCAGCGCATGATCTCGGCGGCAAGCTGAAGGAGATCGCGGCCGAAGCGCTCGAAACCAGCGCCGGCGATCTGGAGATCAGCGACGGCCGGATCCGGATCGCCGGGACCGACCGCTCGGTGAGTTTTGCCGATCTGGCGAAGCGTCCGGGCGTCGATCCGTCAAAACTGAATGCGAGCGCGACGTTTACCCAGGCCGACGGCACCTACCCGAACGGCACCCATCTCGCCGAGGTCGAGATCGACCCGGCGACCGGCATCATCAAGATCGTCAACTACGTCATCGTCGACGATTTCGGGGTGACGCTCAATCCGCTGCTGCTCGCAGGCCAGGTCCATGGCGGTGCGATGCAGGGGATTGGCCAGGCCCTGATGGAGCAGGCGGTGTTCTCCAGCGACGGCCAGCTCGTCACCGGCACCTTCATGGACTACGCGATGCCGCGCGCGGCCGACGGCCCTTCATTCCATTTCGAGACCCATAACGTTCCCTGCACCACCAATCCCCTGGGGGTAAAGGGCGCGGGCGAGGCCGGGGCGATTGGCTCCTGTCCGGCGGTGGTCAATGCGATCGTCGAGGGGCTGTGGCGCGAATACAAGATCGACCACATCGACATGCCGGCGACCGCCGAACGGGTCTGGATCGCGATCCGGGAGGCACAGCGGCGGCATAATCTCTGATATTTTGTCGCAGCTGGAATTATTCTAAGGTCCCGGTGTTGGCTGACTCGGGCAGGGTGCGCGGCGACCGCGGGCCGGCTCGAGCCATAAAAAAGGGATCTGGCGAATGAAACGGGTTTTGGTGGTTGCAGGAGCATTATTGCTCAGTGTTGGCGTAGGCGTGGCCCAGCAGGATCCGGTCAAGGATGCCCAAACCGCCATGAAGGGCAATGGAAGGAATTTGGGCGCCGTGTTGAGCCCAATGTTCAAGGGCGAGAAGCCTTACGATCAGGCCGCGGTCGATGCTGCACTCGCCCAACTGGACGACACCGCCAAGAAGCTCGGGACCTTGTTCCCCGCCAGCGTCAAGGACGCCAAGTGGGAGGGTGACTTCAGTCCCTCGCCGAAGATTTGGGAAGACAAGGCCGGCTATGACGCCAAGGTCGCCAGCTTCGCCAAGGTCGTGACCGAGGCCAAGGCCAAGATCAAGGACCTCGACTCGCTGAAGGCGACTTTCCCCGCCATCGGCAAGGAATGCGGCGGCTGCCACGAGACCTTCCGCGTCAAGAAGGGCTAGCACCAATGTCGTCCCGGCCAAGCGAAGCGCGATCCGGGACCCATACGCCGCGGCCTCTCGTGAGCGCGCGGAAGCAGCGGCCTTCATTCAACAACAGATGACCGGGATTATGGGTCCCGGCGTTCGTCGGGACGACGACTGAGTGGTTTCGTCTCCTTGCGGACAAAAGAAACAGGGCGGGCGCTTTCAAGCGTCCGCCCATTTTGTTTCCATCTGTCGAAGTCGTCACGCCCGTGCGAAGTTCTTACTTCGTCACGCGGTGCGAAGCTTATTTCGTCACCTAGTGCGAAGATTACTTCGTCACCTGGCCGCGGATTTCACCGCCCGGATTGGCCGCGGTGTGAATGTTGACATAGTACTTGCCGCCCGCGAGGTCGGCGGCCTGCGCATCCGTCAGCGTGGCGCTGCCTTCGACTGGGCTTGCTCCAGCGTTCGGGATTGGAACCGCGACGGGGCTGTTCTTGCCGGCTTCGGCGGGCCCATGGAAATGTGCGGCGGTCGCGGGCCCGGAGAGACCGGAATAGGTCACTTTCCAGCTCAGCTTCTTGCTGGCCGGATCGTAGTCGATATCGGCGGTGCCGGTGGCGGCGCTGGTGTTCGGCGGCACTTCGGACTTGCCGTCGAGGGTGGCCTTCATCTTGTCGGCGAAGGCGGGCCCCGCGAATGCGACGGTTGCACCGAGCGCAAGCGTGGCAAGCATGATCTTGTTCGACATGTTTTTCTCCTTTTTGGCGTCAACCGACGTTCAGTTTCAAAACAACGTTTTCTCGGATTTATTCCCAAAACGGCGTTGAGCCGCCGAAATTTCGTGGAAGCTTCCGGCCGTAATTACGTTCATACTGGCCAGTATATTGAAGCGCTCGATGACGGATTGGTGAATGCTGAAACGACTTCTCCTCCTCGCCGTTGTGGCCGGCGTCGCCGGTCTCGGCGTTTTCTGGTGGCTGACTATTCCGGCGGTGGTCGCTGCGACGTCGTTGCCGCCATACACGCCCAATCTCGCCAACGGCCTCACAACGTTCAATGCCGGTGGATGTTCCTCCTGCCACGCGGTGCCGAACCAGCCCGATCGCCTCAAGCTCGGCGGTGGCTTGCCGATCCCGTCGCCGTTCGGCACGTTCAATGTCCCCAACATCTCACCCGATCCGAACGACGGCATCGGCCGATGGAGCGAGGCTGATTTCGTCACCGCCGTGCTCAAGGGCACGTCGCCTTCGGGCGTGCATTATTTTCCGGCGTTTCCCTACGCTTCCTACGCGCATGCGAAGGTCGAAGATGTCAGAGACCTCTTTGCCTATTTGAAGACGCTCGCACCCGTGACGGAAAGGGCCCGCGACCATGACGTGCCGTTTCCGTTCAACATCCGCCGCAATGTCGGCGTGTGGAAATTCCTGTTCATGGACGGCAAGCCGTTTACGGCGGATGCCGGCCGCTCGGCGCAATGGAATCGCGGCGCCTATCTCGTCAACAGCCTCGGCCATTGCGCGGAATGCCACAGCCCACGCAATTTCCTCGGCGGCATCGTCGATGCGCAGCGCTTTGCCGGCGGACCCAATCCGGAAGGCGAGGGCTGGGTACCCAACATCACGCAGAAGCGATTGTCGGACTGGAGCGCGAAGGATTTCGCTTACTTCCTCGAGAGCGGACTGACCCCGGACGGCGATACGGCCGGCGGCGCGATGGCGCGCGTGATCCGCAACACCTCGCAATTGTCGCCCGAAGACCGCGCCGCGATGGCGGAGTATCTGAAATCGTTGCCGGCGGTGGAGGGGCCGCCGCGGCCGAAGAAGGCGGAGAAGCGCGGCTGATCGTGGACGTCGCTGATTGAAGCGCAGCCAGATTTGGATCGAAGCGAATGGCCCGACAATGGGAGACGCGTGTGTACCGGACGGGGCGCATCAGATGATCATCAGGCTTGGAGCTGTTACGCGTTCTGGCGTGCGCCTGACGGCCGTCGTCGCGTTGACGCTGGTGTTTTTCGTCGGACTCGCTCCTTTGAGCTTCGCGCAACAACAGGCAGACAAACAGGCTGGCGCGCCCGACGATCCGACGGCGCGTCCGCCGGCGCCTTCAAATCTGTTGGCGGGCCTCGCAGCCCAGCATCGGAGCCTCCGGGCATTGGTGGTCGCACGCGCCGACTGCATCGCTTTCGAATACTATCGCAGGGATATCAGCGCCGAGACGCAGTCACACCTGTACTCGGTCACGAAGAGTGTGCTCTCCATTCTGGTCGGCATTGCCGTTGACGAGGGCCTATTGCGCCTCGATGAAAAGCTGTCGGAAATTTTTCCCGAGGAGTTCGACGAAAACGTCGATCCGCTGGCACGCGAAATCACCGTTCGCGATGTGCTGACCAAGACGGAGGGCTTCGCGGAGATTGGAGGGAGCTTCAAAGGAATCGCCGCGGTTGCCGGCAAGTCGCAAGTGTGGCGGTGGATGATCGACCGCAAGGTCGAATTCCCACGGGGAAGTCACTTTCGCTACGACAACGTAGGATCAGACCTGCTCTCGGTCGTATTGTCCCGGGCAATCAAGCAGAACGCCGCAGATTTTGCCAAACAGAAGCTGCTCGATCCTTTGAATATCACGAACTACACGTGGTATGCCGACAGCGATGGTTATCTGCACGGCGAAATCGGTCTCAACTTGACCACGCGCGATATGGCGAAGATTGGCATGCTCTACCTTCAGCGCGGTCGGTGGGACGGCAAGAGAATCGTTTCGGACGCTTACGTGCAGGATTCAACGACCAGACACAATGACGGCGGACCTCCGGTCAAAGCGGCCTATGGCTACCAATGGTGGGTCAGCACGAACAATACCGGTGCGTTTTTCGCTGCAGGTCTTAAGGGTCAGCGGATCTATGTTGTCCCGAAGCAGAACCTCGTCGTGGCTGTTTCGGCGGATTCGAGCCCTTGGGGAAGCCAACGATACTTCAATGATGTTGTCTTGCCCGCTGCCGCCGAACTGGCGGGCTCGGCGCCGTGCCTGGCTCAATAGGGCCCGGATCGTAGCCTCAATAGTGCCACGTGCGTGAAGCGCGGGCGGAAGCGGAATGCCGTCGCGCACCCCGCGCCGCTCCCTGCCGTGATTAGAACGTGTTGACCAGGCCGGCCTTGGCGAGTGCGGCCTTGCGCACGCCCATCCACTCCTCCGTGAGCTTTGCCGGATCGGAAGACGGGCTGCCCTTCATATAATCGTTCCAGGCTCCGATCAGAACATCCTGCCGCTTCAGCAGCGCGTTATTGTGCTTGTCCTGGTCGTCGCTCCAGGCTCCCACTTCCTTGAGTGCCTTGACCGCGCCCTTGTGGGTCGGCACCGCCCAGTTCTTCGCCTGCGCCTTCACCGCAAGTCCGCTGGCGCCGGGCGCGTTGTCCTTGTAGCCGTCATAGCCGTCGATCATCGCCTTGGTCAGCGTGTAGACCTCGTCTTCGGACTGGGTGCCATAGACGCTGTAGATCGGGTAGGGATAGGTGCCCATCTGGATCGGCTTGTCCTTGGCAAATTCGCCTGCGCCGCAGGTGGCGTCGTGCTCGGTGAAGTAGGGCCCGACCTTGCGCATGCGTTCCCATCCCGCCTTGTCGGTGAATGGCATGGCGGGCCAGGTGATGCCGCGCGGCGATGTCTGCAGCTCCTTGGCGGGGCCGGAGATCGTCGAACCGAACACCGCATCGGTATCGTTGTTGATAATGCCTTTCCACATCGCATTGTTGCCCGCGAACTCGACGATCTTGACGTCCTTCGAAGACAGATTGGCGAACGCCAGCACGGCGAGCGCATTCTGGTTGAGCGCGGGAGAACCGACCACGAAGCCGATACGCTTGCCTTTCAGGTCGGCGTAGCTTTTGACGCCGGTGTCGGCGGCGACGGCCAGTGAAAGGCCGTTGCAGTCGATCGAGCTCAGCGTGATCTGGATCGGCTGCGGACCCCATTCCCGGCTCGCGAATTCGAAGACGCCTTCCTGCGCGAAATAGACCCCGACGCCCATCGCCGAGATGCTGGCGCGGTTGAGCCGCAGCGGCTGCAGGCGGGCGACGTCGTTGCCGGCGGGCAGCACGCGTGCATCCGAGCCGTATTTGTCCTTGAACATCTTGCCGACGGCAACCGCGATGTTGAAGCCGGAGGTCCCGGTGTCATACGCGGTCATCGTCACGCTAGGCGGCAGTTTGACCTGCGCGACCGCACCCGACGACGCGATCGCGGTTCCGGTCAGCGCAATGGCGGCAAGCCTCAGCATCGGATTGAGCATTCGATTCCTCCCCTCGGTGGCTGACATTGCAGCCTTGAAACGCATTCTGCTTTGCGTGTCGGCGCGAATG
>JBOHIT010000086.1:0-14563 GCA_050726155.1 Bradyrhizobium sp. | reverse complement strand
GCATAGGGCCAGATCATCAAGGTCTTGTAGGCGCCGGCAGCTTTGAGATTCTTGTCGGCCTGCGTCGCGAACAATAGCGCGATTGAAAGCGACAACGCCGCGACCAGCGAGGAGAACACCAGCGTCGTCAGCATCGACTTGTAATATTCGGGCTGCGCGAACAGCGACTGATAATTCTCCAGGCCGACAAATTCGGATGTCAGGCCGAATGCATCCTCGCGCTTGAAGGATTGCCAGACCGCTTGACTTGCCGGCCAGTAGAAAAAGACGAATGTGATAATAAGCTGCGGCACGAGCAGCAGATATGGCAGCAGCTTGTTGTTGAAGACGACTGACTTTTCCATTCAACGCGCTGTGTGATGCGAGAGGTGCCCCCTCTCCGGATGCCGGAGAGGGGATTGATCGATACTACCTGTTACTTGGCCGTCTTTTCAAACGTCCGCAACATTGCATTACCGCGCGAGACCGCGGCGTCGAGCGCTTCCTTGGCGCTCTTCTGTCCGGCCAGCGCCGCTTCCATCTCTTCGTCCCAGATGTCGCGCATCTGCACCAGGTTGCCAAATCGCAGCCCGCGCGAATTCTCGGTCGGCTCCTTGTTGGTAAGCTCTTTCAGCGGCGTCTGCAGCGTCGGGTTCTTGTCGTAGAAACCGTCCTTCACGGTCTTCTCGTAAGCCGCCTTGGTGATCGGCAGATAGCCGGATTCCTGGTGCAGCTTGGCCTGACGGTCGGTGTCGGACAGGAAGGTGAAGAATTTGGCGATACCCTTGTATTCCTCGGGCTTCTTGCCGCCGAATACCCACAGCGATGCGCCGCCGATGATCGAATTCTGCGGCGCACCCTTGGCGTCGGGATAATAGGGCATCGGCGCCGAGGTGAAGTCGAACTTGGCGGTGCTCTTGGCGGTGGCGTAATAGCCCGACGAGGTCAGGAAGATTGCGCACTCACCGGACGCGAATCGGTTTTCGCTCTTATTGGCGCGACCGGAATAGTCGTAGGTTTTGTCCTTCTGCAGGTCCATCAGGTTCTGCAGGTGCTTCACATGCAGCGGCGAGTTGAACTTCAGCTCGGTGTCGAAGCCGTCGAGGCCGTTCGCTTTGCTGCCGATCGGCACGTTATGCCAGGCGGAAAACTGCTCGATATTCGCCCACGACATCCAGGCGTTGGAGAAACCGCAGGTCGCGTGTCCTGCCGACTTTAATTTCTTGGCGGCGTCGAACACTTCCGGCCAGGTCTTGGGAATTTCTGCAACGCCGGCCTTCTTCAGCTCATCCTTGTTGATCCACATCACCATCGAGGAGGAGTTGAAGGGGAACGAAAGCATGTCGCCCTTGGAGGTCGAATAATAACCGGTGATCGCCGGCAGATAGTTCTTGGGATCGAACGGCTCGTTGGCTTCCTTCATGATCTGATAAACTGGCTTGATGGCGCCGGTGGCGCTCATCATGGTCGCGGTGCCGACTTCGAACACCTGGATGATGTGCGGCGCGGTGCCGGCGCGGAACGCGGCGATGCCGGCATTCATGGTGTCGGGATAGCTGCCCTTGAAGGTCGGGACCACCTTGTAGTCGGGCTGGCTGGCGTTGAAGTCGGCGGCGAGCTTATTGACGATGTCGTTGTTGCCGCCGGTCATGGCGTGCCACCACTGGATTTCGGTCACAGCGTAGGCAGGTGTTGCGAGCGCCAGCACAACCGTCACGCTCGCCGCTACGCCGAATTGTCGAAAAGCCATGTATTTCCTCCGGGTTGGGGTCGCCATCTTCGTTTCGCGCGATAACAGCGCCGGATGACGTACAAATGACCGTATAAGCGAAAGCATGCTATCGGGGAAGCATGCCGCTCGGGAAGCCGTCAAATAGGCGGAGAATGAAAAACCATTCCGGATGCAGTGCAGCGTATTACGCCGCCTAGTGCGTCCAAAGACGCGCGTAAACGCGCTGATGGCATCCCGGGTTGGAATTCAGCGTTTCCGCTCGGAGCCGCAGACGACGCCCTTGGCGATCAGGGCTTCGACCTCGCCCCTGGAATAGCCGAACTCGCCCAGCACCTCGGCCGAGTGCTGGCTGAATTTCGGCGGCGTCCGGCGCAGGCTCGGCTTGGTGCGCTCGAGGCGGATCGGCGAAGCGACGCCCTTGTACCAGTCCTTTTCGATGACATCGCCGCGATGAAGCGTGTGCGGGGCGGTCAGCGCCTGATCGATTTTTTGCACCGGTCCCGCCGGCAGGCCTGCGGCCAGCAGGCGATTGCAGAGCGGCTCGGCCTCATGCTGGCTGAACACGGCGGCCAGTTCTGCGCGCAACGCATCGCGGTTGGCGATGCGGTCCTTGTTGCGGGCAAAGCGCGGGTCGGTACCGAGTTCCGGCTTGCCGATTTCCTTGGCGAGCTTGCGGAAGGTGCCGTCATTGCCGACGCCGATGAAGATGTTGTCGGTGCGGGTCGGGAAGATCGCGTAAGGCACGAGGTTGGGATGCTCGTTGCCGGTGAGGCCGGGCGGCTTGCCGTGCATGAAATAATTCGCGGCGTGCGGATGCATGATCGCGAGGCCGGTTTCATACAGCGTGGTCTCGAGAAACTGGCCGAGACCCGAGCGCTGCCGCTCCGACAGCGCCATCATGATGCCGATCGCGGCATAGAGGCCGGTGGTGATGTCGACGAGCGGGACGCCGATCCGCATCGGGCCACTCTCCGGCGAGCCGGTCGCGGCGATCATGCCGGTCATGGCCTGGATGATCGCGTCATAGCCGGGATTGCCGCCGCGCGGGCCGTCGCCACCGAAGCCGGAAATCCGGCAATGTACGAGTTTCGGAAATTTCGCGCGCAGCACGTCGTTGCCGATGCCCCATTTGTCCAGCGTGCCCGGCTTGAAATTCTCGATCAGGACGTCGGCGGTCTCCAGCATCTTCAGCAGCACGGTCCGGCCGCCCTCGGAGGCGAGATCGAGCCCGATCGAACGCTTGTTGCGGTTGATGCCGACGAAATAGGCCGCATCCTCGTCGTGGAACGGAGGGCCCCAGTCGCGCACCTCGTCGCCGGCTGGCGGTTCGACCTTGATCACGTCGGCGCCGTGGTCGGCGAGGATCTGCGTGCAATAGGGACCGCCGAGCACGCGCGTCAGATCGATCACGCGCAGGCCGGTCATCGCACCGGGAGCCGCTGGAGAACCCGCTACAGAACTCATGGAGGTAACCTTCGCTCAAGTGAAGAAAATGGAATTCTTGAGCTAGCGGTCTTCAAGCCCGGCGGCAATGCCCGCGCGCGCACAGGTGCATGCGGAGACGGCCGTCGTGCGAAACGGCCCGCGGCTTGTCGCGGCGGGCCGTTCAGCGCGGTCGTTAAGCGACGGTCAGGCGCACATCCACATTGCCGCGGGTGGCGTTGGAATACGGGCAA
Source organism: Bradyrhizobium sp. (assembly GCA_050726155.1). GTDB lineage: Bacteria > Pseudomonadota > Alphaproteobacteria > Rhizobiales > Xanthobacteraceae > Bradyrhizobium. The sequence continues at coordinate 11,176 of JBOHIT010000086.1, read as the reverse complement.
ACCTGATGGGCTTTTGCCACCAGCGCCTCGGCGTCCGCCTTGGAAAGGCCGGGCAGCGAGACGGCGAGGTCGATGTCGAGACCAAAGCCGCCTTCCGAGCGCGGGCCAATGCCGACGGTGGAGGTGACGGTGGCGTCCGCGGGCACCTTCACGCCGCCGCCTTGAGCTGCGACCGCCTTCATCGCGCCGATGAAACAGGCGGCATAGCCGGCCGCGAACAGCTGTTCGGGATTGTTGCCGGCACCGCCGCCGCCACCGAGTTCCTTCGGGGTCGCAAGCTTGACGCTGAAGGCGCCGTCAGCCGTCGAGGCGGTGCCGTCGCGGCCGCCGGTCGCCGTTGCGGTGGTCTTGTAGAGGACTTTTACGGACATGGTGGTCTCCCTTGGGGTTGGTTTAGGGTGGCAGCTATATCGCACACAATTAGATTGTGCACAATAGAAAAAATGCAGGGCCCGCGATTTAATTGTATGCAATTGATTAGGCCCGTCCGCGGTCCTAAATGATCACGGGCGTCCTCCCTTGACGAGGTCCAAATTTCGCGAGGTGAAAATGGCCAGGAAACCGGCGGTCGACCCGCTGCTGCTCGACAATCAGATCTGTTTTGCGGTGTACTCCACGGCGCATGCCTTCAACCGCGTCTACAAGCCGCTACTCGACAGGCTGGGCCTGACCTATCCGCAATATCTCGTGATGATGGTGCTGTGGGAGCGCGACGGCGTGCCGATCAGGGAAATCGGCGAGAAGCTGTTTCTGGATTCCGGCACGCTCACGCCGCTCTTGAAGCGGATGGAAGCCGCCGATCTCGTCAAGCGTACGCGCAGCACCGAAGACGAGCGCCAGGTGCTGATCGCGCTGACGCCGCATGGCCACGCGCTTCGCGAAAAAGCCCGGGCGGTGCCGCAGGGAATTCTTGCGAGCTCGGCGTGCTCGGTGGGCGAACTGGTGGCGATGAAGAACGAACTGATCGGATTGCGCGACAAGCTGAATGCGGCGTTGGGGGAGTAGGGGAGGGGTTAGAGGCCGAACAGTTAAAAATGTTTCTTCGCAAATGCCCGGCCAGAGCCTGACTTAAGATACTTCTCGAATGCCAAAGCGCGCTGCTCGTCGTTGAACGCGATGTAGGTCCTTAGCCGCCAAGGCCCATATTTTGAAGTGTGCGGCACCTCGCCAGCATTGTGCTTCATCAGTCGGGCGCGCAGGTCGTCGGTCATGCCAACGTAAAAATGCTCGGAATCAAGACTTTCGAGAATGTAGACGTACTTCATGGCGCTGCTAGGCCTCTGCAAAGCGGGAAGCTTCATATCATAGGCTAGCCGAGCGCGCAGTCGTCGATCCGGGTGGGTGGTCCAAGGCTTGTCGAGGTCCGCCGTCGCCCTCCGGGCTATGGCGGGACAGCCTTCGCTACGATGGAGGCCTGCCCAGCCGTAGCTGGCGGAGCCAGCGAAGGCTGGTGGAGCCAGGCGGGATCGAACCGCCGACCTCTTGCATGCCATGCAAGCGCTCTCCCAGCTGAGCTATGGCCCCTTAACCGAATCCACGCGCCTTGGGCGACGCGCAGGCATGACCCTGAACCACAGTTCAGGGCCGATCTCAAGTCTCTTCGTCGCCGCCGACGTCGCCAATGATGTCGGTGACGTCTTCGTCGCCTTCTTCCTCGTCCGGGATGAAGGTCGAATCATCGTCATCGTCGTCTTCGATCGTCTCGTCGATCTCGATATCGTCTTCCGACTCGGGAACAACGGCCTTGACCTTGCCGGTGTTCTCTTCGGCGTCGGCCTCCTCGAGCGAGACCAATTCCTCGGCCTCTGCGGGTTCCGGCGCATCGGCGGCGGCGGTCGCGGAAGCGGCCGCGGCGCGCGCAGCAGCATCGCCGCGGGTGGCCCGGGGCGGCGCGACCGGCGCAATCGGCACGACCTCGCCGGTATAGGGCGAGATGACGGGACTCTTGTTCAGGTCGTAGAACTTCTTACCCGTCGTCGGGCAAATGCGTTTGGTTCCGAGATCGGATTTGGCCACGTGTGGAATCCTGGGAATTTCTGAAAAACGGTGCTTCACTTGGCTAGTTGCTAGGCTGCTGTCAATAGCGGTTTGCGCGCATTTGACGGCCGCGTGACGCGGTGTTGCCGATGTGATACCTGCCGCCCGCGCGAGAGGACCACAATCTTGACCCATTCGACCCACCCGACCCCGCTGGAATCCCGCTCCAGCGGCGCCCTGACCGGCAAAGTCCGCGTTCCCGGCGACAAGTCGATTTCCCACCGGGCCTTGATCCTGGGGGCGCTTTCGGTCGGAGAAACCCGGATTTCGGGTCTCCTCGAGGGCGAAGACGTGCTCAACACGGCCAAATCGATGCAGGCGCTGGGCGCCAGGGTCGAACGGACGGGGCCGTTTGCCTGGTCGGTCCGGGGCGTCGGGGTGGCTGGCTTCGCCCAACCGGCCGGTCCCCTCGATTTCGGCAATTCCGGCACCGGTTGCCGGCTGGTGATGGGGGCGGTGGCCGGCTGTCCAATTTCGGCTGTCTTCGACGGCGACGCCTCGCTGCGCTCGCGGCCAATGCGGCGGATCCTCGATCCCCTCGAATTGATGGGCGCCAAAGCCGGCGAAGCCAGGGAAGGCGGCCGCTTGCCGCTGACGCTCCATGGTGCCCGTCATCCGGTGCCGATCCTGTACCGGACGCCGGTGGCCTCGGCCCAGATCAAATCGGCGGTGCTGCTGGCGGGGCTCGCAGCACCCGGAATCACCACCGTGATCGAACAGGAAGCCAGCCGCGACCACACCGAACTGATGCTGAAGCATTTCGGCGCGGAGATCGTCTCGACCATCGAAGGCAGCCACGGCCGCAAGATCGCGCTCACCGGCCAGCCCGAACTGCACGGCGCCGATGTCGTGGTGCCCGCCGATCCCTCGTCCGCGGCGTTCCCGATCGTGGCGGCGCTGATCGTCGAAGGCTCCAACATCGTGTTCTCCGACGTCATGACCAATCCGTTGCGCACCGGCCTGTTCACGACCTTGCGCGAGATGGGGGCTCACATCGAGGAGAGCGACGTGCGCGGCGATGCCGGCGAGCCGATGGCCACCTTGCGCGTCCGGGCCTCCAAACTTCGCGGCGTCGAAGTGCCGCCGGAGCGCGCGCCCTCGATGATCGACGAATATCTGGTGCTCGCGGTGGCGGCGTCGTTCGCCGAAGGCACCACCATCATGCGCGGCCTCAAGGAATTGCGCGTCAAGGAATCCGACCGGCTGGAGGCGACCGCCGACATGCTGCGCGTCAACGGCGTCAAGGTGGAGGTCGCGGGCGACGATCTGATCGTCGAGGGCCGCGGGCACGTACCTGGCGGCGGCCTCGTCGCCACCCACATGGATCATCGCATCGCGATGTCGGCGCTGGTGATGGGACTGGCCGCCGACAAGCCGGTCAAGGTCGACGACACCGCGTTCATCGCCACCAGCTTTCCGGATTTCATTCCGATGATGCGCGGGCTCGGCGCAGAGTTTTCCTGAAGCGGTTCAGGACGGCGCAAGCCCGAGGCTCATTACCGCTTCAAGCCAGAGCGGCGATTCGTCCTTGTACAGTTTCTGAGTCGCCTCGAAGGTCATCGCGGTGTCGTCGACGCCGAACGATTTCATCAACTGCAGCACCTTTTCGGACTTGCCGCCCTCGACCAGGAGCTTTGACAGCTTTTGTACGACTTCCGCCGGCGTGCCGGTGGGCACGGCGCAGCATTGAAAGCCGGTCAGCTTGAAGATCGGTGATGTCGTGCCCTGCTCCGCAAACGAGGGAACGTCCGGCAATGTCGACATCCGCTTGCGCGAGACGGCAACCGCGCGGCCGCGGCCACTCTGCAGCACGGACAACGCCGCCGAGTAGCTGCCATGGGCGGCGTCGATGAACCCGCCGGCCAGATCGGTCCACATCGGCGCTTCGCCGCGATAATGGACCGCTTCCATGTTGAGCCCGTACTGCTTGTTCATTTCGGCGACCGCCATATGCGCGTATGAGCCCGCGCCGTAGGTGCCGATGTTGACCTTCTCGGCTTTCTTTGCGTAGGCGACAAATTCCGCGAGCGTTTTCGCGCCGGTCTTTTCGCCGGCCACGAACGGCAGGCTGCCCGCCGGCATGATCGAGACGAGGGTAAAATCCTTGTCGGCGTCGTAAGGGATGTCCTTGATCAGAACGCGGTTCATGATCATCGTCGTCGAGATCGTGAACATCAGCGTGTAGCCGTCGGGCGTGGCGCGCTTGGCTTCAACCGCCGCAACCGATCCGGAGGCGCCGGCCTTGTTTTCCACCACCACATTCTGGCCCGTGGTGGCCCGGATATATTCGCCATAGGTGCGCGCGAACAAATCGGTCTGCCCGCCCGCGGGATAGCCCGCGATGATCTTGATCGGCCTGGTAGGCCAGTCGGTCTGCGCATGGGCCGAAGTCCCGATCAGCGGGATCGCCGAGGCCGCCGCCGCGGTGCCGATAAAATGACGTCGTGAAATGGCGCTCATCGTGTCCCTCCGACCGTTGTCATTTTTCCCTCAGGATAGAGGCGGCCGGCGGCGCGGGCGAGGAACATATGGACGCATCCGGCGCGTCTGCCCGTCTCGCGGAATTCAGCTTTTCCGGTGGGACGCCCAGCATTTCCCGGGGCGGCAGCCCGATGACCGCTTACGCACGGCCTTGACCATCATGCCGCGCTGTCGCACATGGCTCCCATGATCATCGCTATCGACGGACCGGCGGCATCCGGCAAGGGCACGCTCGGCAAGCGGCTCGCCCAGCATTACGGCTATCGCCATCTCGACACCGGCGTGATTTATCGCGCGGTCGCCAAGATGCTGCTGGACCAGGGATTTGAACTCACCGATGAGGCGCGCGCGGTTGCCGTCGCGATGGCGCTCGATCCCCGAAAATTCGGCGATCCCGAGTTGAAATCGCAGCGGATCGGCGATGCCGCCTCGGTGGTTTCGGCCATTCCCACCGTGCGCGAGGCACTGGTCAGTTTTCAGCGCCAGTTCGCGAACGATCCGCCGGGCGCGGTGCTGGACGGGCGCGACATCGGCACGGTGATTTGTCCGAACGCGGAAGTGAAAATTTTTGTGGTCGCCGACCCGCAGGTGCGGGCGCATCGCCGGACGCTGGAAGCGCTTTCGCGGGGCGAAGCGGCGGACGAGGCGCTGGTGCTGGCCGATATTCTCAAGCGCGACGAGCGTGATCGCAATCGCGCCGCGGCCCCCCTGAAGGCGGCCGCCGACGCGCATATCCTTGATAATTCGAGGCTCGATATCGAAGGCGGCGTCCGCGCCGCGATCGCGATCGTGGAGGCGGTCCGCGCCGGCCGGTGAGGTTCCCAGGTTCAGTTCTTCGCGCGCTCGCGGTCGAACGGCAATTGCTGTTCCGCCATCATGACGGGCTTCGATTTGACAGCGGCAATCGCCTTTTCGGTCGCAAAAGCCCCCGGTTTGCCGGCAACGGCCGTGGTGACGGTAAAGACGGCGATAGCGGTCACTGCGATCAGGCTCTTCATGGTTGGCACCCCCGCTGTTTTGACGGCGCCATCGTGTGGGCCGGCGCTTAAGGCCGGGTTCCATCTCGCCGGGGATCGGGGAGCTTTTGCGTCAGGCGGTGAACAGGGCGTTGAAAGCCTGGGTACAAGTTTAGCGTCCGTCAGCCCCAAAAGGCCCGTAAATCGGCCATTTCCGCTTGCCGAAAACGGCCCTTGGGGCTATATCCCCGGCCATCCGGGCCGCCATCGATGAGATCAGGGCTGTCCGAGCGGGCCGGCAGGCGGTTTGAACGCATTTCAAACAAAACGGCTGCCGTCATTGGAGGAAAGCCCGCTCCAGGTTCTTGAAGTCGATATTTCAGGTCCCGGATAAATCAACGTATCGAACGTGCAGGCATGCTGCCGGCCCGCTTTTGCGCCTCCCGCAACAGCGGTCGTTAGGGTTTGCGGAACCCTGACACTTCACGCGCGATACGCCCCTTAACCCGAATGGCCGGCGATACCCGCATCTGGAGAACAAATGGCTTCGACTGCTGCTTCTTATAATCCTACCCGCGACGATTTCGCTGCGATGCTGGACGAGTCCTTCGCCGGCGGCAATTTGCAGGAAAGCTCCGTCATCAAGGGCAAGGTAGTTGCAATTGAAAAGGACATGGCCGTCATCGACGTCGGCCTGAAGACCGAAGGCCGCGTGGCGCTGCGTGAATTCGCAGGACCCGGCACGGAAAGCGAACTCAAGGTCGGCGACGAAGTCGAGGTGTTCCTCGACCGGATCGAGAACGCGCTCGGCGAAGCCGTGTTGTCGCGCGATAAGGCGCGCCGCGAGGAAAGCTGGGGCAAGCTCGAGAAGGCCTTCAACAACAACGAGAAGGTCCACGGCGTCATCTTCAACCAGGTCAAGGGCGGCTTCACCGTCGATCTCGACGGCGCGGTGGCCTTCCTGCCGCGTTCGCAGGTCGATATCCGCCCGATCCGCGACGTCGCTCCGCTGATGAACAATTCGCAGCCGTTCCAGATTCTGAAGATGGATCGCCGCCGCGGCAACATCGTGGTGTCGCGCCGCACGGTTCTCGAAGAGACCCGTGCCGAGCAGCGCCAGGAGCTGGTGCAGAATCTCGAAGAGGGTCAGGTGATCGACGGCGTGGTCAAGAACATCACCGATTACGGTGCGTTCGTTGATCTCGGCGGCATCGACGGCCTGCTCCACGTCACCGATATCGCCTGGCGCCGGGTCAATCACCCGACCGAGGTGCTCACCATCGGCCAGACCGTGAAGGTCAAGATCATCAAGATCAACCACGAGACCCACCGCATTTCGCTCGGCATGAAGCAGCTGCTGGACGATCCGTGGCAGGGCATCGCAGCGAAGTATCCGCTCAACGCGCGCTTCACCGGCCGCGTCACCAACATCACCGACTACGGCGCGTTCGTCGAACTGGAGCCGGGCATCGAAGGCCTGATCCACGTCTCGGAAATGTCGTGGACCAAGAAGAACATGCACCCCGGCAAGATCGTTTCGACCTCGCAGGAAGTCGAAGTGCAGGTGCTCGAAGTGGATTCGGTCAAGCGCCGCATCTCGCTCGGTCTCAAGCAGACCATGCGCAACCCCTGGGAAGTCTTCGTCGAGAAGTTCCCGGTCGGTTCGACCGTCGAAGGCGAAGTCAAGAACAAGACCGAGTTCGGTCTGTTCCTGGGTCTCGACGGCGACGTCGACGGCATGGTCCATCTCTCCGACCTCGACTGGAAGCTTCCGGGCGAGCAGGTGATCGACAACTTCAAGAAGGGCGACATGGTCAAGGCCGTGGTGCTCGACGTCGATGTCGAAAAGGAGCGCATCTCGCTCGGCGTCAAGCAGCTCGAGGGCGACCCCTTCGCCGAGCCGGGCGACGTCAAGAAGGGCGCGGTCGTGACCTGCGAAGTGCTCGAAGTGAAGGAAGCCGGTATCGAGGTGAAGATCTCGGGCACCGATTTCACCACCTTCATCAAGCGGTCGGAACTGGCCCGCGATCGCAACGATCAGCGCGCCGAACGTTTCGCCGTCGGCGAGAAGGTCGATGCCCGCGTGATCCAGTTCGACAAGAAGGCCCGCAAGGTGCAGGTCTCGATCAAGGCGCTGGAAGTTGCCGAAGAGAAGGAAGCCATCGCGCAGTACGGCTCCTCCGATTCGGGAGCAACGCTGGGCGACATCCTCGGCACCGCGCTCAAGAACCGCGACAAGTAAGCACCGCTTTCCTGTCCGCAAAGATCAGGCCCCGGTTTCGACCGGGGCCTTTTTTGCTCTGTTTACCCTCTCCCCTTGTGGGAGAGGGTGGCTTCGCGAAGCGAAGACGGGTGAGGGGTTCTCTCCGCCGATGGAGACCCCTCATCCGGCGCGCTTTGCGCGCCACCTTCTCCCACAAGGGGAGAAGGGAAGAGAGAAGGGCCTTGTTTTCTTCATATTGCGTCGCAATTGATGTAATTGGATAACGCGCCGGTGACGCTGCGGATGCAAAACGCGCTGATGATGTCAGGAGAATTTCGATGTCGCTCGATTCGGACGTGATCGTCGATCGCCGCAGGATTCGCCGCAAGCTGACCTTCTGGCGCGTGCTGGCGGCGGTGGCCGTGCTGGCCGCGGTCGTGACTGTCGGCGTGATTGCAACGCCTGCGGGGCGCGCGTCGCTGACCTCGTCGGGCTCGATCGCGCGCGTCAATATCGAGGGCCTGATCCGCAGCGACCTGCAACGCGTCGAGGCGCTGGAGCGGCTGGAGAAATCATCCGCCGCCGCCGTCATCGTGCATATCAATTCGCCGGGCGGCACCACCGCCGGCTCCGAACAGCTCTACGATGCGCTGGTGCGGCTGAAAGCCAAGAAGCCGCTGGTTGTGGTGGTCGAGGGGCTCGCCGCGTCGGGCGGTTACATCGGCGCGCTTGCGTCCGATCACATCATCGCCCAGCAGAGTTCATTGGTTGGCTCGATCGGCGTGTTGTTTCAATTTCCGAATTTCACCGAGCTGATGAAGACGGTCGGCGTCAAGGTCGAGGAAGTGAAATCCTCGCCGCTGAAGGCCGCGCCGAACGGCTTTGAACCGACCAGCCCCGAGGCACGGGCGGCGCTCGACGCGCTGGTGAAGGATTCCTACGCCTGGTTCCGCGGCCTCGTGAAGACGCGGCGCGGCATGGACGAGGCGTTGCTCGACAAGGTCGCGGACGGCCGCGTCTTCACCGGCCGTCAGGCGGTCGAGCTGAAGCTGATCGATCAGCTTGGCGATGAGAAAACCGCGGTCGCATGGCTGGTCGCCGAGAAGAAGATCAAGAGCGACCTGCCGGTGCGCGATTTCAAGCTCAACCCGCGGTTCGGCGACATGACTTTCCTGCGAACGGCCGCTTCCATCACCCTCGACGCGCTCGGCCTGACGGCCATTGCGCGTCAGATCGAGCAGGCCGGCGTCACCGGGGCGGTCGATCAACTGGCGCTGGACGGCATGCTGGCCCTGTGGCGCCCCGCGGCGTCCAATTGAACCGCGCAGGCGCGGTCCGGTGCGATTCTCCCGCATTGCGGGCATTGTGACAAACCCCTTCCGGGCCATTTGTCACGTCATTTAGCGCTGCCCGAAATTGATTTAGCGTCTTGACAGTTCAAGGTATTTTCACGGAAATGGATATCCGCATGACCGTGGACATCCATCCCGATGATTAAATCCGAACTTGTTCAGCGCATCGCCGAGCACAACCCGCATCTTTACCAGCGGGATGTGGAGAACATTGTGAACGCGATCCTCGATGAGATCGTCGCCGCCCTGGCGCGCGGCGACCGTGTCGAGTTGCGCGGTTTCGGCGCTTTCTCGGTCAAGCATCGTCCCGCACGCGCGGGGCGTAATCCACGCACCGGCGCGCATGTGCCGGTCGACCAGAAGAGTGTTCCGTTCTTCAAGACGGGCAAGGAAATGCGTGAACGGCTGAACCGCGAAGGCGGCTCGCCTGAAGCCGGCGCGTAACCACGGCGTTTTCAAGCGAAGCGGACCCGGCTTGCATAGCAATCAAGTTTACGCAGATTGCGTAGATTTATCTGCGTAGAAAACGCGTCAAATAAAAGACTCCAAGGGGTCTGACGCTCAGTAGCCGCGTCGCGGGATCCGTGCCCGCAAAGCTTCGTTGCTTCGAGAATCCGCACTGCGAGAGATGGTCATGCGAAAATTCCTGACGGCGCTGGTCGTCATTCCCTTAGGCATCATCTTCGTCGTCTTCGCGGTCGCCAACCGCCATCTGGTAACGGTCTCGTTCGACCCGTTCAATTCTACCGACCCGTCGGTCGCGGTCAGGATGCCGCTGTTCGTCGTGATCATTGTGGTGGCGATTTTGGGCGTGGCCGCGGGCGGCATGGCGACCTGGTTCCGCCAGCGCCACTGGCGCCGCGCCTCGCGCCAGCACGAGGCCGATGCCCGCCGGGCGCGAGCGGAAGTGGCCGATCTGCGCGCCGCCGCGGTGGTCCCCCGGGGCGGAACGCCGCAGCTTGGGCCACCGGCGCAGCGCGGTTTTTACGGGGCCGCCGGGCGAGACAAGCAGGGCGCGACGTTGTAGAACCCGCCCGATTAGCTCTGTTCCACCCCGTTCTGGCGGCTTGAAGGCCGCGCCTGAGAGACCATGCCCCTGCTCGTCAAAATTTGCGGCCTGTCCACGCGCGAGACGCTCGACGTAGCACTCGGGGCTGGCGCCGACATGGTGGGCTTCGTGTTTTTTCCGCCGTCGCCGCGGCACCTCAGCCTCGAGACCGCGCGCGAACTCGGCAAGCAGGCCAAGGGCCGCGCCGTCAAGGTCGCGCTCACCGTCGATGCCGACGACGCGACGCTCGACAATATCGTCGAAACCCTGCGGCCGGACATACTGCAATTGCACGGCAAGGAAACCACCGCGCGGCTGCGCGATATCAAGGCGAAATTCGGCCTGCCGTTGATGAAGGCGCTGCCGGTCGAAACCGCGGCGGATCTGGCGCCGCTCGCCGGTTATGCTGGCGTGGCCGACCGCATCCTGTTCGACGCGCGCGCGCCGAAGGAGGCCACCCGTCCCGGCGGGTTAGGTGCGGTATTCGACTGGCGCCTGCTGGAAAACCTCGATCTCAAACTGCCGTTCATGGTCTCGGGCGGGCTTAACGCCGCCAACATCGCGGAGGCCGTTCGCGTCACGCGCGCCTGCGGCGTCGATGTGTCCTCGGGCGTCGAGCGTTCGCCCGGCGTCAAGGATCCCGAGATGATCCGCGAATTTATCCACGCCGCGCGCGTCACCGAAGAACTGATGGTCCGATGAATCCAGGTCAGCCAAAAACCTCTACGAATTCCCTGCCGAACTCCTTCCGCAGCGGTCCCGACGAGCGCGGGCATTTCGGCAATTTCGGCGGACGCTTCGTCGCGGAAACGCTGATGCCGCTGATCCTCGACCTCGAAAAGGCCTACGCCGCCGCCAAGGCCGATCCGTCGTTCCAGACCGAGATGAACGGCTATCTCAAGGATTATGTCGGACGGCCGTCGCCGCTGTATTTCGCCGAGCGCCTGACCGGGCACCTCGGTGGCGCCAAGATCTATTTCAAGCGCGAAGAACTCAACCACACCGGCTCGCACAAGGTGAACAACGTGCTTGGCCAGATTATGGTCGCGCGTCGCATGGGCAAGAAGCGCATCATCGCCGAGACCGGCGCAGGCCAGCA
>JBOHIT010000085.1:0-2928 GCA_050726155.1 Bradyrhizobium sp. | reverse complement strand
ATGCCGGGCATCATGCCCATCAGGCCCGAGATGCCGCCCATGTTCGCCATCTGCAGCAATTGCTCGCGCATGTCGTTGAGATCGAACTGCCCCTTGCGCATCCGCTCGGCGGTGCGCGCGGCCTTTTCGGCGTCGATATTGGCGGCGGCCCGCTCGACCAGCGACACCACGTCGCCCATGCCGAGGATACGGCCAGCGATCCGGCTGGGATGAAAATCTTCCAGCGCGTCGGTCTTTTCACCGGTGCCGATCAGCTTGATCGGTTTGCCCGTGACCGCGCGCATCGACAGCGCGGCACCGCCGCGGCCGTCGCCGTCGACCCGCGTCAGCACGATGCCGGTGAGGCCGACGCGCTGGTCGAACGAGCGCGCGAGATTGACCGCGTCCTGGCCGGTCAGGGAATCCGCGACCAGCAGCACTTCGTGCGGATTGGCGGCGGTTTTGATTTCCGCCGCTTCACTCATCATCTCTTCGTCAAGCGTGGTGCGGCCGGCGGTGTCGAGCAGCACCACGTCGTAGCCGCCGAGCTTGGCGGCTTCCAATGCACGTTTGGCGATCTGCGCCGGCTTCTGGCCGGCCACGATCGGCAGCGTCGGAATGTCGAGATCGCGCCCCAGCACGGCTAACTGCTCCATCGCCGCGGGGCGATAGATGTCGAGCGAGGCCATCAGCACCTTGCGCTTGTCGCGCTGGGTCATGCGGCGGGCGAGTTTTGCGGTCGTGGTGGTTTTGCCGGAACCCTGCAGGCCGACCATCATGATCGCGACCGGCGGCACCGCATTGAGATCGATGGTCTGGCCGTCGGCGCCAAGCGTCGCGACCAGTTCGTCATGGACGATCTTGACCACCATCTGGCCGGGCGTGACCGACTTGACGACGGTGGCGCCAACCGCCTGCTCGCGCACGCGATCGGTGAAGCTGCGGACGACGTCGAGCGAGACGTCGGCCTCAAGCAGCGCGCGGCGCACTTCGCGCATCGCGGCGTCGACGTCGGCCTCGGACAGCGAACCGCGGCCCGTCAGCCGATCGAGTATCCCACCAAGCTTTTCCGACAGATTGTCGAACAATGCCGTTATCCTCTGTCCTGCTTGCGCAGGGCGTTGCGTCATTCACCACTGTCATACCCGCGAAGGCGGGTATCCAGTACGCCGCAGCTTCTCGGTTCAATCCGAGCTGCTCTGGGATACTGGATCACCCGCCTTCGCGGGTGATGACACCAAGTATGTCTCGACGCAGAACGCCAAGACGATCGTCCAAACACTTTTACGCCCGAGGGCGCATCGCGCTGTCGGGCGTTGGCCTCCGGTCTCAAGGGCCGGGCGGCGGGTCGAAAAGGACGTCTTTCCGAGAAGTGCCGGGGTTAAACCCCTGAAGGGGCCGAAAGTCAAGGAAGGTGGGCTGGCTAAGGAGCCACAGATCGATGTAAAGCCTTGACAATATTCATATTTTAGGCGAGGCGGAAATTTCCGGCCGGCTCGCGAAGACGTCAAATGCGCCGCAGGTTCCAACTTGGCCAGGGCACGCCATATAACGGCTCATGTCTTTCGCCCTCCTTCCTTCGTGATCCCGCCTCGTGGCCATCACCCGCCGCCGTGTTTTTGCAGTGCTCGCCGGTCTCGGTCTGGCCGCCGGCGTGCCGTCGATCTGGATGTCCCGCATGAAGACCTATGACGGCCCCATTTCCGATCATTTCGACGGCCTGCACTTCTTCGATCCCGATGGCTCGCCGCCGAAATCCCTGGGCGAAGTGCTGCGCTGGCAGTTCGGCGGTGGCCGGGAGCGCGCGACCTGGCCGGATTGGGTGCCGAGCCCGCATGCCGACACGCCGCCGCCGCGCGTTGACGGCAACAAGGTGCGGCTCTCATTCGTCGGGCATGCGAGCTGGCTGATCCAGACCGCCGGCCTCCACATCCTCATCGACCCGGTGTGGTCGATGCGCGCCTCGCCGTTCTCCTGGGCGGGGCCGAGGCGGCACAATGATCCCGGCATTGCGTTCGACGCGCTGCCCAAGATCGATATCGTGCTGGTGTCGCACGGACACTACGATCACCTCGATCTGGCGACGCTGTCGAAACTTGCCGAGAAGTTTTCGCCGCGCGTGATCACGCCGCTCGGCAATGACGTCACCATGCGCGATGCGGACGCCGCGATCAAAGCCGAAGCGCTCGACTGGAAGGATCGCGTCGAGCTCGGCAACGGCGTCGCGGTGACGCTGGTGTCGACCCGGCATTGGTCGGCGCGCGGGTTGTTCGACCGCAACAAGGCGCTGTGGGCGAGCTTTGTGCTGGAGACGCCGGTCGGCAAACTCTACATCGTCTGCGATTCCGGATATGGCGACGGCAGCCATTTTCGCCGGGTGGCCGAAGCGCACGGCCCGCTGCGGCTGGCGATCCTTCCCATCGGCGCCTATGAGCCGCGCTGGTTCATGCGCGACCAGCACATGAATCCATCGGACGCCGTGAAGGCGCTGGCCGATTGCGGCGCGCAGTCAGCACTGGCGCATCATCATGGTACATTCCAATTGACCGATGAAGCGATCGACGCGCCGGTCGTCGCGCTGGGCGAGGCGCTGGATGAAGCCAAGATTCCGCGCCAACGGTTTGCGGCGCTGAAGCCCGGGCAGGTCGTTGAGATTTAGTCCAGGCCCGCCCTGCGAAATCCTTCGAGATAATGCGCCCGGTCGGAATCGTGCTTGATCGGCACGTGATCGGCGATCCAGGCCACCGAAATACCGGGCTGCGCGCGGCGAAGTTCCGCAAGGGCCGCGGCCGCGGCCGCGGAATCTCCGGACATGCCCGCGGCAGCGGTCAGCACGCGGTGCGCGCCGGCGAAATCACTCCTTAAACGGATGGCCGTGCGCGCGTCTCGCATCGCTTCCTCGTAATTGCGTCCCATGAAATGGGCGAGACAGATCGAACCGTAATAGAG
>JBOHIT010000084.1:0-8681 GCA_050726155.1 Bradyrhizobium sp. | reverse complement strand
CCGCGCCACCGTGGCCGATGCGGCGAAACGTCAGGGGTTCGATACCTGGTATTCACGCGAACATCTGCCCGATGCGGTGAAAACGTTCGGCGCCGAGAAGGCGTGGCGCTACTGGAGCCTCACCGATCCCGCGCTGCATCACGCGATCTATCAATTCCCCGACGAGGCCGCGCTCGAACGCGCGACCAAAGCGCCCGACATGAACCGGCTGATCGCCGATTTCAACCGCGACTGGCCCGACGTCACACGCACCCGCGAAACGCTGCTGCTGGCCGAGGAGTTTGCGAAATAGCTCTGCGTCGTCCCGGCCCAAATGCGCAATTGCGCATAAGGAGCCGGGACCCATACGCCGCGGCGCTAATGATTGCGCGGGCTGCTCGTTATCTTCCTTTTCAACAACTCCGGCCGCGGAGTATGGGTTCCGGCGTTCGCCGGAGCGACAAGTAAACCTGAACGCGCAGTTCAGCGAACGTTCATCTCGGCGCGCCGAAACTCCTGCTCTCAAATCAACCAATCGCAGAGGAGGAGATGTCATGGAACGGCGGCACTTTCTTAAACTCGCCTTTGGATTTGCGGCTGGCGGTGTGGCGCTTGCCGCGAGTGCGCAGGCCGCGCCCCTGATGCCGCAGCCGCTGGTTCCGGACGGTCAACTCCCCACCAAACCGGATGCCCAGCCCGCCGTCACGTCGGATGAAGAGGTCGATCGCCTCGAACCAATCGAAGTAAGAGGCCGCGGTCGCCATCGCGGCTGGGGTCGTGGCCGCCACCGCGGCTGGGGCCGTCGTCGCTGGGGCTGGGGCCGCCGTCGCTGGCGTCGCCGCCGCCACTGGGGCTGGCGCCGTCGGCATTGGGGCTGGCGTCGCCGCTGGCACCGTCGCCGCTACTGGCGCCGCCGCTACTGGTGATGCGCGGGCGTGGCTGGTAGATATCGGCAGAAGCGGGCAGGGATCGCGTCGGCTGTCCCTGCTGACTGCTCGCTTGGCGTCGAACCCGGAGGGCTAGACGATGCGCTTGATCGCGCCGGTATTGCTCGTCATGGCCACCGTGTTGGCGCCGCTGCCGGCGTGGGCCTATTCCTGCGAGGTGTCGCCAGCCAAAGACGCCGTGATCGTCAAGGCCGATAACGCGAGGGATCGCGGGGTGACCTGCACGGTCGATTGCACCTTCAAGGTGCCCGACGGGCCGTTCAGGATTTCCTGCTCGCAACAGATCCCGGCCGGCGCCAAGGGCTGGTATGTCTGCCTGCGCCCGACCGGCGGCAAGACGCTGGAATTCGTCGACGGCCGCGAGAGTTGCAAATAGCGCGCGTTAGCGCCGCGTCGCGCAGCAGCCCACTGACGTTCAATGCCCAAATAAAAAGCCCCGCCGAAGCGGGGCTTTTCGCCGTACCGATTGACGTTACCGGCAGCGTCCATAACGGCAGACGCGGCCCGGCCGCACCACCACAACCGGGGCCCGCACGACGGCGCGGCGCGGGGCGACGTAGACGGGGCGCGGGGCGACCACGACAACACGGCCGCGATTCGGCTGGCAGCCGCCATAGGGGCCGCGATGGAAGCCGGGGCCGCATCCACCCGCGGCGTTCGCCGCGCTGAAACTCGCGAATGACGCCGCGACCAAAATTGCTGCGAAAAGGTACTTCATGTTTTCTCCCGTTCTTGGCCGCCATGCGGCACGGTTCCGAACCTAGTCACGGAGACCTGAATAGAAAATGAATGTTGTTGATTCGCGATCACGCGACAACAAATTGCCGGTTGCGCCGCCGTCACAAACGTTTGTGCGCGCCACATTTGCGGCCAATTCGTAAACACAAGGGCCGCTGCTATCGCGAGGCGAGAAAGCCCAGCACCAATTCGTCGTACTTGGCGGGCGCCTCCAGAAAGACGAGGTGCCCGGTATTCGGGATCACCTCGGCGCGGCCGTTGGGCATTTTGGCTGCGAGCGTCCTGGCGAGTTCGGCGTTCTGCCCCATCTTTGCCCGCAGCGCCTCCGGCGCATTGGGCCTTCCCGGCGCGTTGTGATCGTCGGCGCCCATGACGAACAGCGTCGGCTGCGTGATCAGCGGGATTTCGTGCGCCACCGGCTCGCGGTAGATCAGTTGCGCCGAGCTGACAAAGGCGCGCAGCCAGCGCGGATACTCGGCGCTGCCCTTGATGTTGAAGCGCGCGTCGATGAACGGCGTCACCTGGTCGGGCGGCAGTTTCAGCGAATAGTTGGTCTCGAGCTGCTTGCGGTAGCCTTCGGCCGTCAGTCTGTCCTCGTTCTCGATGATTTTCTCGGTCGGCGTCGGCGGCACGTAGAGCCGGTAGTCTTCCAGCCCGATCGGCGCGGTCAGCACGAGATGGGCGACCCGGTCCGGATAAGCGCGGGCGATGCGCACGCCGAGCATGCTGCCGAGCGAATGAGCGACGACATCGGCCCTGGCGATCTGCAGATGATCAAGCAGCGCGATGGTGTTGCGCGCCAGCGTATCGAAATGCAGGTCGGTGACTGGTTTAGTGGATTTGCCGAAACCGATCTGGTCCGGCACCACCACGCGGTAGCCCGCGTCATTCAGCGTCTTGATGACGGGCGCCCAATAGCTCGACGGAAAATTGCGGCCGTGCAGCAGCACCACCGTGCCCCCATTCGGCTGCGCCGGTGCGACATCCATATAGGCCATCCGCACCGGTTCGCCGTCATTGACCAGCGGCAACATGCTGACGGGGTAAGGATAGGCAAAGCCTTCGAGCCCGATGCCGTAGGGCTCGCGTTCGGCGCCGTTGGCGGGCCCAAATGGCACAGCGAGCAGGGCGCCGAACAGCGCCGCAGCGAAAAGACGGTTCATGAAGGCTCCGAATGTTAGGGCTCGTCATGCCCAGCCTTGCCGCCTTCGCTAATGCTTCGGCGAGCCAACCACCCGTGGCCTCGTCGGAGCTTTAGCGGAGACGGGTGCCGGGCATCCACGACTTCTCTATGTTGCAGCACAAGAGGCGTGGATGGCCGGCACAAGCCCGGCCATGACGGGCATCGAGCGTCTCGGCCTCTATTCGCTGTTTCCGAACAGCGCTGCAAACCGCTTTTCGCCGGTTCGCGAAAAATTGACCACGCGGCTGCCCGGCGCGGAATCGCGCGCCGCCCAGTTCAGCTCGGTGAAGCGGCTCATCACCGCCGCACCCAGCGTGCCGGCGAGGTGATGCCGCCGCTCGCTCCAGTCGAGGCAGGCCTTGCAGACCGGCCGGCGTGGATGCGCCAGCGTGTCGGCGTCGATCTGCAGCGCCTTGGCCATGAAGCGCTTGCCTTCTTGCGTGAGCTCGATGGCCTCCTTGCTTTGCCGGACCAGCTTCTGCTTCTTCATGCTGTCGAGCATCTGCACGCCGAGATCGCCGGCGAGATGGTCGTAGCAGATCCGCGCGCGGCGCAGCGCCGGATCCTTCGGCCCGGTGCGCACGCGCATGTGGCCGGCGCGGGCGGCGAGACCTGCGAGGCCCTCGAGCACGCCGGCGACGTCGGGGTCGGCGAGGCGGTAGTAGCGGTGACGACCCTGTTTCTCTTGCTCGATCAGGCCGCCGGATTCCAGTTTCGCCAGATGCGAGCTCGCCGTCTGCGGCGTGATCCCGGCCTCATGCGCGAGTTCGGTTGCGGTCAGCGCGCGGCCGGTCATCAACCCCGTCAGCATGTTGGCACGTGCGGGGTCGCCGACCAGAGAGGCGACCATGGCGATATCGGGACCTGCTTTCATAGTTCGATGATAGCCGAAGCATTGACGTCGATCAAGCGGGTAATCTCTGGTCTGAGAAACAGGCTCCGTCATTGCGAGCGAAGCAATCCATCGCGCCACACGCGAAGGCATGGATTGCTTCGTCGCTACGCTCCTCGCAATGACGGCAGCAACCATCGGAGATCCCCATGACCGTCACCGTTTTCATTCGCTACCAGCTCGACCCGTTCAAGCGCGCTCAGTTCGAGGAGTATTCGAAAAACTGGCTCAGCATCATTCCGAAATGCGGCGGCGATCTCGTCGGCTACTGGATGCCGCATGAGGGCACCAACAACATCGCCTTCGCGCTGATTTCGTTCGACAGTCTCGCGGCGTATGAAAGCTACCGGGCGCGGCTGCGCGCCGACAAGGAGGGCGTGGCCAATTTCAGCTTCGCCGAGGACAACAAGTTCATCCTCGCCGAAGAGCGCACCTTTCTGCGCAAGGTCGTGGCGTGAGCGTCTGGCAGGGCAGGCGCTGCGTACCTATGTTGGCGGCGCCAACAAACAAATTCGGGGAGTGACCATGCTGACAACTGCTGACAAACGCACCGCCTTCAAGAAGTTGCACGAGAGCGGCTGCTTCATCATCCCCAATCCGTTCGATGCCGGCAGCGCAAAGGCCTTGCAGCATCTCGGCTTCAAGGCGCTGGCTTCCACCAGCGCCGGCTTTGCCTGGACCATTGCGAAAGCCGACAACCGCGTCACTGTCGATGACGTCTGCGATCATCTCACCGCGATCTGTGCGGCGGTCGACATTCCCGTCAACGCCGATTTCGAGGACGGCTTTGCCCATGAGGCCGACAAGGTCGGAATCAACGTCGCCCGCGCCGTCAAGACCGGCGTCGCCGGGCTTTCGATAGAGGATTACACCGGCGACAATGCCAAGCCGCTGTTCGAGCGCGAACTCGCCATCGATCGCATCCGCGCGGCGCGCAAGGCGATCGATGCCGACAACAGCGGTGTGCTGCTCACCGGCCGCTGCGAGGCGTTCCTGCGCGGCGTGAAGGATATGAAGCTCGTGATCGACCGGCTCACCGCCTATGCCGAGGCCGGCGCCGATTGCCTCTATGCGCCCGGGATCGCGACGCCGGAAGAGATTTCGACGGTCGTGAAGGCGGTGGCGCCAAGGCCCGTCAATCTGCTGGTCGGCGCGGCCGGTCCGTCGCTGAAAATCGCCGGCGATCTTGGCGTGCGTCGCATCAGCGTCGGCGGCGGGTTGGCGCGGACGGCGTGGACCGGCTTCATGAAGGCGTCAAAGGAGATGGCGGAGCACGGCACGTTCACGGAAATCGCCAACGGCTATCCCGGCGGCGAACTCAACAAGATGTTCAGCTAACCTTCCCATAAAAAAGCAGCGGGCATTTTGCCCGCTGCTTCGTCCGTTTCAGGTCACTGACGCGTCAGCAATTACTGTTTGCCTGGCGCGTTGTCAGTCGGCGCGGCCGGGGCCGCCGGTGCTGGCGCCGGGCGAGCCGGGGCAGCACCCGTGGTCATGCCGGGCTGACCGTTGGTCATGCCGGGCTGGCCGTTCGATTTCGGCGTCACGTCACGCATGCCCGGAGGTGCTGCGGGATTGGCCGGCGTGGTCTGCGCGCTCTTGGTGGTGGGCTCGGTGCCCGCCTGGTTTACGCTGGTATTGTTCAGGCCATAGAACAACGCGCCCATCACCACCGCGATCGCAATGGCGAACATCGCGATCTTGGCGCCGCTGGCGCCATCGCCGAGCTCCGGGTCGGCCTGGATCTCGTTGTCGAGGCTGTTCAGACGCGCCTGACGGCGGAATTCGTCATCGGTCAGATTGGCGCGATACGGGTCGTTCGGATTGTAGGTCATTGATCGGTTCCTCCGTTTGAACCCCAAAGGCGTTAAGCGGAGATACAATGGCTGGCGCGCCCGGATGTTCCGCGCCAATCTTGCAGCCTCGTAATGTTGGAACCCGTGATTCCCGGTTCCACAGCGAATCAGAGCTTGCCGAGAGGTTGTCATGTGGACCCTGCCGCCCAGCGATACCGTCCTGCATTTGCTGTCCTATGTGGCACTGACCGCGCAGGCGATGACGGCGGCCCTGGCCGCTGGGCGCCGCAGCATGGATTGGGCCGGGGTCTGCATGCTCGGCTGCATCACGGCGCTGGGCGGCGGAACCATCCGCGATGTACTGCTCGGGCACTACCCGCTGGTCTGGGTGCAGAACCCGTCCTATCTGGCGCTGACGGCCATTGCCGCCTTCGCGACCATCCTGATCGCGCGCCATGTGCACCGGCTCAACCTCGCCTTCCTGGTGCTCGATGCGATCGGGCTGGTCGTGTTCACAATGGCCGGTTGCGATGTCGCCTGGCAGGTCAACGCGCCGCTGCCGATTGTGATCGTCGCGGGCATGATCACCGGCTGCGCCGGCGGCGTGCTGCGCGATATCCTCTGCAACGACGTGCCGCTGCTGTTTCGCGCTGAACTCTACGCCAGCGTCTCCGTCGTCACCGGGCTGTTCTACGCCACCGCCTTCGGGCTGAAACTCAACGACGAGCTCTGGACCGGATTGACCTTCGTCCTCGGCCTGACGCTGCGGCTGCTCGCGATCCGCTACAAGTGGGAAATGCCGAAATTCGTCTTCAGCGGCGATCAGCGTTGACGCGGTCCGAACGCAGCGCACAATAACGTATCGGCGGCGCATCCGCCGGAATCGCCTGCACCCAATCACCCCCTTGGGCGTTATCCCGGGCATCGAGGGCAGGCGAGTGCGTCACGGCATTTCGCGCCGGGGCCAGCCCACGACACAAACCGAAACCGGCCGGCATTAATCCCGGCACGAAATTGCGATCTTTCAGCGCGCGGCTCCGTTGCCCAGATTTGTAGTGCGGGAAGCGGAAAATCCGACATAGACTGGTTCTAACAAGTTCGGATGACTAGCTAAAACATAGCCATCGCGAGACTTAAAGCGGGTGGCAAAAGAGGGCTAAATGGGAATCAACCAGGGTCCGATCAGTCTCGATCAGAAATATACCCAAGGCTCCGGCCACATCTTCCTGACCGGCATCCAGGCGCTGGTGCGGCTGCCGATGGCGCAAATCCGGCGCGACCGCGCCGCCGGGCTGAACACCGCGGGCTTCATATCCGGCTATCGCGGTTCGCCGCTTGGCGGCTACGACCAGCAACTGTTCGCTGCCCGCAAGCATCTCGACCAGTACAACATCAAATTCCAGCCCGGCGTGAACGAGGACCTCGCGGCCACCGCGGTCTGGGGCTCGCAGCAGCTCAACCTCTCGCCCGGCGCCAAATATGATGGCGTGGTCGGGATTTGGTACGGCAAAGGCCCCGGCGTCGACCGCTGCGGCGACGTCTTCCGCCACGGCAACGCGGCAGGCTCGGCCAAGAACGGCGGCGTACTCGTTCTCGCCGGCGACGACCATGGCGCCAAATCCTCCACCGTGCCGCACCAGTCCGACCACGCCTTCATGTCCGCGCTGATGCCGTATCTCTATCCCTCCAGCATCCATGAAATGATCGAGATGGGCCTCTTGGGTATCGCGATGTCGCGGTATTCGGGTTGCTGGGTCGGCATGAAGGTGATCACCGAGACGGTGGAAACCACCGCCGAGATCGATCTCACCGACGAGATGACGCCGTTCGTGATCCCGGCCGATTTCGAGATGCCCGAGGGCGGCCTCAACCTGCGCTGGCCCGACGATCGTTTCGCGCAGGACCGCCGGCTGCAGGACTACAAGGGCTTTGCCGCGATCGCCTTTGCCCGCGCCAACAAGGTCAACCGCGTCACCATGGATTCGCCGAACGCCCGTTACGGCATCATGGCCTCCGGCAAGAGCTACGAGGACATCCGCCAGGCGCTGCGCGAACTCGGCATCACGCCCGAGGTCGCCGCCAAGATCGGTCTGCGGCTGTACAAGATCGGCATGCCCTGGCCGCTGGAGCCGCAGGGGGTGCGCGAATTCGCCGTCGGCCTCGAAGAGATATTCATCATCGAAGAGCGCCGCGAGATCGTCGAGAATCAGGTCAAGCAGGAGCTGTTCAACTGGCGCGACGATGTGCGGCCCCGCATCATCGGCAAGATGGACGATCACGACAAGCGCTTCCTGCCCTTCGCCGAAGAGCTCAGCGTGGCCTCATTGGCGAGCTCGCTGACCGAGCGGCTGCTTCGGCTTAACCTCAACCCCGAAATCGCAGCACAGCTGCGCGCCAAGGCCGACTGGTTCAACGGCCGGCAGGCGACGCAGATGCAGGCGGTGGCGCCGATCACCCGCACGCCGTATTTCTGTTCGGGCTGCCCGCACAACACCTCCACCAAGGTCCCGGAAGGCAGCCGCGCCTTTGCCGGCATCGGGTGCCACTTCATGGCGCTGTGGATGGACCGCTCGACGGAGACCTTTACCCATATGGGCGGCGAGGGCGTGCCGTGGGTCGGCGTCGCCCCCTTCACCAAGGAAGAGCATGTGTTCGCCAACCTCGGCGACGGTACGTATTTCCATTCCGGCAGCCTCGCGATCCGTCAGGCGGTCGCCTCCGGCGCCAACATCACCTACAAGATCCTCTACAACGACGCGACCGCGATGACCGGCGGCCAGCACGTTGATGGCGAGCTGTCGCCGCAGCAGATCACCTTCCAGTTGCACGCCGAGGGCATCCGCAACATCTATCTGGTCTCGGAAAATCCCGACGCCTATCCGGCCAGCGAAATCGCGCCCGGCGTCAAGACCGCGCATCGCGACGACCTCGACACCGTCCAGAAGATCTTGCGGAAGGTGAAGGGCGCCTCCGCGATCGTGTTCGTGCAGACCTGCGCCGCCGAAAAGCGCCGCCGCCGCAAAAGGGGATTGCTGGAAGACCCGGCGCGCCGCGTCATGATCAATCCGGCCGTGTGCGAAGGCTGCGGCGATTGCTCGGTGCAGTCGAACTGCATCTCGGTCGAGCCGCTGGAAACCGAACTCGGT
>JBOHIT010000083.1:0-3219 GCA_050726155.1 Bradyrhizobium sp. | reverse complement strand
GGCCATCAGAAGCGTCGCGTAGGGCCCGGGATATTGCTCAGCCAGGCTGACAATGCGGATGCCCTCGAGTTGCAACATGACGACGTCTCTTCCCTGGATACGCAGAGCTTCAGCTTGCGAATTTTATTCGCTGGTCTATAGTTCGACTTAGTAGATTATTTATTGACCCAAAAGTCAAATACTTGTTGTCGAGGGTGGAACAATGACGACTTCAGAAAAGATCATGCCGGAGCAAGGCGTTCTGGTTGAAGTCCGTGCCGATGCGGTATGGATCACGCTCAATCGGCCGGCGGCGCTCAATGCGATCACGCCCGACATCGTGGCCGGAATAGCCGACGCCCTGACGCATGCCGACGATCCGGCGATCAAGGCTGTGGTGCTGATGGGTACCGGGCGCGCCTTTTGCGCCGGCGCGGATCTGAAGTACGTCAACAGCGCGACGCAAGGCGATGAAGCCGCCGCAGCGCGGTTCCTCGACACCGTCCTCGACATGATGGCGCGGCTGGAGAGCTGTCCGCGGCCGGTGATCGCCGCGGTCAACGGGTTGGCGCTGGCGGGCGGGCTGGAACTGGTGCTGTGCTGCGATCTGGTGATCGCGGCGCGGTCGGCGAAGCTTGGCGATGCGCATGCCAATTTTGGTCTCTTGCCGGGCGGTGGCAGTTCGGTGCGACTGCCGCGGAAGATCGGTCCGACCCGGGCGAAATACCTGCTGTTTACCGGCGATTTCATGCCGGCCGCAGATCTGGTCGCTTGCGGCCTCGTCAACGAAGTCGTCGACGACGACGAACTGACTGCGGCGGTCGAGCGCCTGGTTACCAAGCTTGGGTCCAAGAGTTCGCTGGTGCTCCGCCGCATGAAGGCGCTGGTCGCGGACGGTCTCGAACAACCGAAGGACGTGGCTCTCAGGCTCGAATTGCTCGCAAGCGAAGTCCACGCCCACAGCCACGACATGAAAGAGGGGCTTGCCGCATTCGAGGAGAAGCGCAAGCCGTTGTTCATCGGCCGCTGAACCGCTTTCTGCGTCTCGATTATCCGAGCCATCGCTTGCGGCGCCGGTAGTGCTTGATGTTGCGATAGCTCTTGCGCTCGCCTTCGAGGTTGAGGCCGAGATAGAATTCGCGGATGTCCTCGTTGGCGCGAAGGTCGGCTGCATTACCTTCCAGCACGATACGTCCGTCTTCCATGACGTATCCGAAATCGGCGAGGTCCAGCGCGACGCGGGTGTTTTGTTCGACGATGAGCAGCGTCAGGCCGTCGTCCTTCAACGAGCGCAGAACGCCGAACACCTCATCGACCATCATCGGCGCGAGCCCCAACGATGGCTCGTCGATCATGATGAGCTTCGGATTAGCCATCAGCGCGCGGCCGATCACCACCATCTGCTGTTCGCCGCCGGACAAATAGCCGGTCGTGCGCGACTTCAGCAAGGCAAGCCGCTTGATCCGGTCGTAGACGCCATCGAGCCGCCGCCGCATCGCCGGCGCTGAAGGCTCCATATGACCGCCGGCAATCAGGTTCTGCTCCACGGTCAGATGACTGAGGACGCGGCGGCCCTCCATGACGTGGACGATCCCGTTGCGGACGATTTTTGCCGGATCACCGCCGTCGATCCGCGAGCCCTCGAACGAAATCGTCCCCGACGTCACCTTGCCGTCCTCGGTCATGAGGAGGTTCGAGATCGATTTGAGCGTGGTCGACTTGCCGGCTCCGTTGCCGCCCAGGAGCGTGACGCATGACCCCTTTGGCACGGCAAGCGTAAGGCCCTTCACCGCAAGGATGACGTCGCTATAGAGAACTTCGACATTGCTGAGCTCAAGCATAGGCAACTCCGCGGCCGGAGCGCTGTCGCGCTCCGGCTGGTCCAGCAGGACTACCACTTCGTTATCGCAGGAACCGGCACGTTTTCAGCGGCGATAACATACTTGCCATCCTTGATTGTCGCGACGTTGACGGTCAGGCCCGTAACCGGGAATGGTGCATCATTCGTGTAGGTCAGATTGGGCAGAATGCCGAAGGTCTGATCGCTCGGGAGTTGTGTCGCCATCAGCGCCGTGCGAACCGCCTCACCAGTGACTTTGTCGGCGCCGACCTTGCGTGCAGCAGCTTCGATCGCCCGCAGCGCGACCAGCGTCTGATTAAAGCCCATGACACTCGCGACGGACCATGTCACCTGCGCCTTGTATTTTGCGACAACCATTTGCTGGAAATCATGGGCCTTGGTCTTTTCGTCGGTTGGCACGGCCATGCCGTAGACCTCATAATCGCCTTCCAGATCCTTCATCCCACCGATGGCCTTACCCGAGGCAATCAAGCCATTGTGCGAACTCATCATGATCGCAATGTCAGTCTTGCCGAGCGCCTGCAGCGCACGCTTGGTCGCTACGACCGCGGCCGTGTTGGTCTGGATATCGATCACTTGCGCGCCCTTGCGGATCACGCGGCCAACTTGCGTCGTCAGATCGGTCGGCTGCACTTCGGTATAAATCGTCTCGACGATCTCGGCCTTGTCCGGGTTGTCCTTGGCGAACTTCTCCGCACCCTTGGCAATATCGACATAGGCTGGCGAGGCTTCCGAAGAAATGATGGCAACCTTCAGCGGCCCCTTGATGCCGCGCGTGCTGCGGAACCATTCGAAGAACGCCGCCGCCTCATGGCCGTAAGTTGGCCGCGGGTTGAAGATCCAAGGATCCGGCTTCCAGGCGAACCCGTAAGCCGCGGTCGACATGAACATCGGCACCTTGTCCGCTGGAAGCCGGCCCTGGAGCGCGGCGACGTCAGGTCCACCGACGCCGAGAACGGCCACCGGATTGAGTTCGGCCTTGATGCCGGGCCAAAGGCTCGCCGTCTGGGCCGCGTCGTAACGGCCGTCATAGTCCTTCATCCCGATCTTGATGCCCATTCCCTTGCCGACTTCTTCGTTCCACCAATCGACAGTGGCGCGGCGGGCGCCGACCAGGTCCTTCATGATGTCGGCGTAGGGCCCGGTAAAGTCGGCGATAGATGCAATATTGTAGGTCGTCTGCGCCGAAGCGGGCAGCGCGAGTGCGACGACCGCCACTGCCGCGGCGCCTGCGATCCATTTGGAAAGTTTGCTTTTCATCTCTACGTCCTCCCGGTGCTGTTTTGTTTCATGGACACCGCCCTGCGGCGGCTTCGTTACGTTCAGTATGGAAACGGCCACATCCGATACGACCGCTTCAGGATATTCCAGCGATGCAT
>JBOHIT010000082.1:0-3538 GCA_050726155.1 Bradyrhizobium sp. | reverse complement strand
GTTCGCGGAACAGCACCCGGTTCGGCAGGTCGGTCAGCGGGTCGTAGTGCGCGAGATGGGCGATCTTTTCATCGGCACGCCGGCGTTCGGTCACGTCGTCGACGACGTTGATGATGTGGCTGGTCTGGCCCACCTGATTGCGGATCCCGATCCGTCTGGAGGTGATGTATTGCAGGCCCTTCGCCTGGCTTTCCCAGGGATGCTCGTCCCTGAACAGGCCGTCGGCGGATTGCAGGGTTTTTTCGTCATCGGCGGTGACGATGTCGGCGGCCGCCTTCGGGAAGATATCGTGGGCGGTCTTGCCGATGATGTGGTCGCGCGAAATGCCGAACTGGGCTTCCGCCACGCGGTTGACCAGGAGATAGCGGCGATCGTGGGCGTCCTTCACGGTGATCTGAGAGGGAATGTGATCGATGATCTGGCTCAGGAAGGCGTAGTTGCGGTCGCGCTCCTGCTCGACCTTGCGGCGTTCGGTGATTTCCTCGATCGTGGTGATCCAGCCGCCATGTGCCAACGGCCGGCTGATCGTCATGAAAGACCGCCCGTCGGTGCTTTGCACCAAGCTGTTGTTGGTCTGGCCGTTCGCGATACTCTGCAGGACGGCGGAACAGAAATCGGTAACGTCGCCGTCGAAGAATCCGCGGTCCTTGCGGTGTTGTATCAGGTCCCGGAAATGACAGCCCGGCTTCACGATGTCCGGCGACAAATTGTACATCTCGAGGTAGCGCCGGTTGAAGATGACGATCCGCGCGGACGCGTCGTACATCACCAGGCCATGGGTCATGTTGTTCAGTGCGGTGTCGAGCCGATGTCGTTCCGCTTCCAGCCGTTGCTGCGCTTCGCGGTTCTGCCGGGTAATCTGCCGGATGATCAGGAACAGGATCAGCGCGACGACCGATGCCGACAGCGTTGCTGCCGCGACGAGAAATTTTGTCTGGGCGTACCAATCGGCAAGGGCGGCGGAAACCGAGTTGGTCGCGACCACGATGATCGGGAAGCGGCTTAGCTGGGCCGCGGATCCGAGCCGGTCCGCATTGTCGACCGGGCTTTTGACGCGCAGCGTCTGCTGGCCGCCGTGGCTCAGGACACGCTCCAGCAGCGGTGCTGATTTGAACTTCTGTCCGATCAGATGATCGGCGCGCGGGTATCGCGCCAGCAGGGTCCCGTCGGCGTGAAACATCGAAACGGCGGCGCTGGTTCCGATCGCGACGGAAGCAAAGAACTTCACGTAATTGGATGGGTTGATGCGCCGCGTCATCACGCCGAGAAAGATCCCGTCTTCCCCGATCAGCCGATGGGCAATGATCGTGTTCAGATTGTTGCTGAGCAGGCTTTTGACCGCCTCGGTTTGAACCGGCGGCGATTGCGGATTGAACTTGAAGGACTTGAAGTAGGTGCGTTCGGAAATATTGAGAGCCGGCGTCGGTAACGGACGCGACCAATTGATGATGTCGCCGTCGGCGTCATACAGCGAAATGTCGCCGAGATAGGACAGGACCCCGGCCTTGGACCTGAGGATTTCGTGGGCTTCCGAGCTCGACATCAATTCCCTGAAAGCATGCGGCGAAGCAATGCCGGGAATACGCAGTCGGGCGATCACGTCGGCGGCGATGGTGTCGGAGTCCTCGAATTGCTGGTCGAAGTGACGGGTGAGCAGCAGAACGGTATTTTCCAGTTCGCGCTCGCCATTGGCCAGCGCGCGCTCGCGGAATTCGCCAACCATCATCATGGTGCCGGCGAAAATCGCCGCCACCAGCAGCATGCCGCAAACGGTCAGCCACAGCACCGGACCACGGACCGTCGCGCCAAGACGGCCGAAGGCCGCCGCGGCTTGCGTATCCTTCAGGTTGTGAAACAGAACGCGCATTCCCCCTTCTCCCCGGGGATATCCATACGATGCACGAATGCCATAAGCCGTTAGGAAATCCGGTTACCTAAGGCTTAATCGAGCCATTTGAGGCCGAAAACGGAACGCATTGCGCGCATGCCCGGCTGCGCCCAGCGCGGAGCGGGATTGCATTGCTTCCGCAACTTCCGGGATTAAGCTCGGCGGGCTCGACAAAAATAAACGCGGCGCGACGTCCGCATTCTGCAGGGAGAAAATCAATGAAAGTCCTGATCGCCGCCGGCATGCTGGTGGCCCTGATCGCCATCCCCTCCGCAAGCCGCGCCGAAGAAATCACCCGCTTCAAGCCGCTGAAGGCGGAAGAACTGACGCCGCCGCAAAAGGCCTATGCCGATCTGATCGCAGCACCGCCGCGTAACGCCAAGTTCGGCAACCCGCCCTATCGCGCTTATATTCGCAACCCCGAACTGGCGCCGAAGCTGTCGGCCCTGTCGGAATATCTGCGCTGGAACACCAAGCTGCCGGCGCGCTTGAGCGAACTCGCGATCCTGATCACGGCACGCGAGTGGACTGCCCAGTATGAGTGGTTCGCACATTACCCGCTGGCGCTGAAGGGCGGGCTGGACCCCAAGGTCGCGGACGCGATCGCTGCCGGCAAGCGCCCCGACAGCATGAAGGATGACGAGGCGGCGCTGTACGATCTGGCGACCGCGCTCTATCGCGACAAGAAGGTCTCCGACCCCGTCTACAAGGCGGCGCTGGAGAAGTTCGGCGAGAGCGGCATCATGGATATCATCGGGATCATCGGCTATTACGACCTGGTTTCGATGACGCTGATCACGATGCAGGCCGAGGCGCCGAATGACAGCGTCAAGCCGTTGCCGGTGCTGACCAAATAGGCCTCGCTCGCGTCAGCGGCGATAGCCGCTGGCGCGGGAGAACGCCGGGCGACTTTCCTGGGCCGGCCGGCTCGACAGGCTGGCGCGCGCTTCGCTGGCGAGCGGTGTGGCGGGCTTGAGATCTTCGAGGAAAATCGGTCTGGAGAAATAATAGCCCTGCGCGTAGCGGATCTTGGTCGCGGCCTGCAGATAGGCAAGCTCCTCGAACGTCTCGATGCCTTCGGCGATAACGGTCATGCCGAGCGCTTCGCTCAGCGATTCGATCGCCCGCAAAATGCCCTGGCTGCGCGGGCGCAAATGGATGTCGGTGATAAAGGAGCGATCGATCTTGATTTCATCGGCGGTGATGTCGGCCAGCGCCGACAGCGACGAATAGCCGGTGCCGAAATCGTCGATCGAGATGCCGACGCCGAGTTTGCGGAAGATCGGCAGGATTTCATCCTGGAAGTGGGTCTTGGTGACGAAGGCGTCTTCGGTCACCTCGATCATGAAGCGCTTCGGAAATCCGGTGGCTTCCAGCGCCTGCGCAAACGACCGCATGAATTCGGGATTGCCGGCCTGCTTGGCCGCGACGTTGATGCTGATCGTGGCGTCGGGACCGAAGGTTTCGTTGATCAGATCGATCGATTTGACGATCTCCGCCAGCACCAGATGGGTCAGTTCGTCGATCAGGCCGAGTTCGACAGCCAGGTTGATGAAAGTGCCGGGGGCCTGAATCACACCCTCATCGTCCTTGAGCCGCACCAGCGCTTCGATGCCCTTGACCGCCTTGGTACGGATGTCGACCTTGGTC
>JBOHIT010000081.1:0-6867 GCA_050726155.1 Bradyrhizobium sp. | reverse complement strand
AGTATTCCAGAGACGCCGATGATAGAGCCGAGAAGCCGCGGCGTACTGGGTCCCCGCATGAGCGGGGACGACGACCCAACTCGTTGATCTGAATCGGCAACTCAAGACCGAAACGACATCTGTGAGGTTTCGCACAGTGACGACAGGCGCGAACTCGTGAACGGGATCGGCGTTCAAATGTTTGCGCATACGAAAACCATCGCCTATGTGTTTTCTGTGCGGGCGTGTTGGGGGCGCGTCGTGTGGCGATATGGCGAGACGCGAGGGGCCATGCAGAACCAGGGTGAAACAGGCCTGAGTCGGCGCGATTTGTTGTCGCTGGTGGGCTCGGTCGCCGGCAGTGCCGCGATGTACCACGCCATGACCAGCCTCGGCTTCGCATCGGAATCCACCTACAAGGGCCCGATCCGGCTGGAGGGCGACGCCCGGGGCGCCTCGGTATTGATCCTTGGCGCCGGCCTTGCCGGGATGACGGCGGCGCTGGAGTTGCGCAGCGCCGGCTATAAGGTGCAGGTGCTGGAATTCAACAGCCGTCCCGGCGGACGCAACTGGACGCTGCGCGGTGGCGACAATTTTACCGAACTCGGCGGCGCAACCCAGACCTGCGGTTTCGAGCAAGGCCTCTATCTCAATCCGGGCCCGTGGCGGATTCCCTATCACCACCGCGCCGTGCTGGATTACTGCAAGCGGCTTGGCGTCACGCTGGAACCCTTCATCCAGCTCAATCACAATGCGCTGCTGCACGCCTCCAATGCGTTCGGCGGCAAGCCGCAGCGGATCCGCGAGATCAAGGCCGACTTTCAAGGGCATGTCTCGGAACTGCTCGCCAAGGTCACGCAACAGAGCAAGCTCGATGAAGCGGTGTCGGTGCAGGACAAGGAGATCTTGCTGCAGGCGTTGCAGTCGTGGGGCGCGCTGGACCGGAACTATGCCTACAAGGCCAATCTGATTTCAGCTGACTATCGCGGCTACGCCAGCGATCCCGGCGGCGGCCTCAATGCCGTGCCGCTCGCCGGCGAGCCGATCAAGCTGTCAGACGTGCTGCAATCGCAGCTCTGGCGATACTTGCGGAATTTCGCTTTGCATGAATTCCAGACCACGATGTTTGAGCCGGTCGGCGGCATGGACATGATCGGCAAGGCGTTCGCCAGGGAAGTCGGCGACCTGATCCGGTACGATGCGAAAGTCACCCGGATCCAGCAGAACGATGGCGGCGTCACGGTCAGCTATGTGGATTCCAGGATAAGTTCGGCGGCGCCGGCCACGCCGCAACTGGCAAAGGCCGACTGGTGCGTCTGCACCATCCCGCTTTCCATCCTGAGCCAGATCCAGATCGATGTCGGCCCGCGTATGAAGGCGGCGATCGACGCGGTGCCATATTCGTCCTCCATCAAGGTCGGCCTGCAATTCAAGCGCCGGTTCTGGGAGGAGGATGACGATATCTATGGCGGCATCAGCTATACCGATCTGCCGATCCGGCAAATCTCCTATCCCAGCAACGGCTACAATCGAACCGGCCGCGGCGTGCTGCTCGGCGCCTATGTCTATGGGGGCGCCAACGCGTACGAGTTCACCTCGATGACGCCATCGGATCGGGTCGAGCGCGCGGTCGAGCTCGGCTCCCGCATTCATCCGCAGTACCGCGCCGAGTTCGAGAATGGCATCTCGGTGGCCTGGCACCGGGTGCCCTTCACGTTGGGCTGCGCCGGAGCCTGGACCGAGAAGTTGCGCGAACAGCACTACGACAATCTGTGCCAGATTGACGGCAGGATCGTTCTGGCCGGCGAGCACGCCTCCTACATTCCGGCCTGGCAGGAGGGCGCGATCCTTTCATCGCTCGATGCCATTGCGCGCTTGCATCAACGTGTCGTCAGGACCTAACGCCATGCGGTTCAAGCATGATGAAATTAGAACGAATTGCCTCCACGATGGAGCTGCACCCCCTCTCCCGCTTGCGGGGGAGGGCCGGGGTGGGGGTCTCTCCGCGAGTCGCACTCTTCGTATGGAGGGAGATTCTCCCAATCCGGTTGGATCAACCTCGATGGTGGCGGGCGGCCGATGGGTATTCGCATTGATACTGGCCTTGATCCCGCTCGCGGCCCATGCCGAAGAAATCCGTTCGCGGCCGCAGGTGCCGCTGAGCATGGGCGCCAGATTTACCGAAACGACCGGAGAGGAGCTGTTTGCGAGCGCCTGTCAGGGTTGCCATATGCCCGATGGTAAAGGCGCGATCGGCGCTGGCGCCTATCCGTCGCTCGCACAGGATAGTAACCTCCAGTCCGGAGGCTATCCGGTTTACGTCGTGGTCAGGGGGCAGCGTGCGATGCCGCCGGTCGGGGCGTTGATGAGCGATACCCAGGTCGCGGCCGTGGTCAATTATGTCCGGACCCATTTCGGCAACCAGTATCAAGACGCCGTCAGTCCCGACGACGTCAAAAGCGCTCGGCCTTAAGAATTAATCGCCATCATTGGGGAGATGAAGATGAAATATGGAATGCTCACGCTGGTCGCGCTGCTGCTCGGCGGAACCGCCGCTCAAGCCGATATTGTTCGAAATCCGATTCCCAATTCGACATTTCCGATCGCGCAGTCGGTGCGGGTGACGGGCGACAGCGTCATCACCTATGTCAGCGGCCAGGTGCCGCCTGTTTTCAACAAGGATGCCGATCCGTCGAGCCCGCAGGCTTACGGCGACGTCAAGACCCAGACCGTCGGCGTGCTCAACAGGATCAAGCAGATCCTGGAAGGGCAGGGGCTCGGCATGGCCGATGTCATCAAGATGCAGGTATTTCTGGTCCACGACGCCCGCGCGCCGATGGACTTCAAGGCCTTCATGGAGGGCTACACCCAGTTCTTCGGCGGCGCGCAGCCAAATCTCCCAGCGCGCTCAGTGATTGGCATCGCGGCCCTGGCCAACCCCGGATTCTTGGTCGAGATCGAAGTCGTCGCCGCGAAGGACTCGAAATAGCGTCTCGTTCGAAGTAGCGTCCCGCTCGAAGGAGCGTCCTGCAATTCGAAAATGAAGGGTGGATGAGATGCTTCGGATTTCCGGTTCGGATTTCGCTCGTCGCTTCGGCGTACTGTGCGTGGCGGCCCTGCTATCGGCATCCCCAGCGGTACCTGATGCGATCGCCGCCGAGGGCCTCAATCCCAACCAGCAGCGCGCGTTCGACATCTACAAGGAACTGATCGAGATCAACACGGTGACGGCGACCGGCGATACGCTGAAGGCAGCCGAGGCGATGGCGGCCCGCTTGCGCGCCGGTGGTTTTGCCGACGCCGACGTCCGCGTGTTGTCGCCGGCGCCGCGCAAGGGCAATCTGGTGGCGCGGCTTCGCGGAACCGGCGCGCGCAAGCCGATCCTGCTGCTCGCCCATATCGACGTGGTCCCGGCCGCCCGCGAGGACTGGTCGACGGACCCGTTCAAGCTGGTCGAGCAGGACGGCTATTTTTATGCGCGCGGCAGCGGCGACGACAAATACATGGCGGCGGTGTTCGTCGCCAATCTCATTCGTTACCGGCAAGAGGGTTACAAGCCGGAGCGCGATATCATCGTGGCGCTGGAGACCGACGAGGAGATCCTGGACAAGGATGGGCTCGGCATTCAATTTCTGCTGAAAAACCACCGCGATCTGATCGATGCCGAATTCGCGCTGAATGAAGGCGGGGGCGTTGGGTTGAAGGACGGCAAGCCGATCCGCAATTCGGTCCAGACCAGCGAAAAAGTCTCGGCGAGCTACGCCTTGACGGTCAAGAACAAGGGCGGCCACAGCTCGGTTCCGGTCAGGGACAATGCGATCTATCGGTTGGCGGCGGGATTGACCCGGCTCTCGGCGTTCAGCTTTCCCATACGGCTGACCGACACGACCCGCGCCTATTTCGAACGCGTAGCCGAGATGCGCGGCGGTTCGTTCGCCGAGGACGTGCGCGCTGTGCTGTCGGGACAATCCGATGCCACGGCGCTGCCCGTCGTGCGGCTCACGGGCGATGCTTTCTACAACGCGCAATTGCGAACCACATGCGTCGCGACGATGCTCGAAGGCGGCTCCGCGATCAACGCGTTGCCGCAACTGGCGACCGCCAAGGTCAATTGCCGGCTCATACCCGGCGAGCCGATCGAGGGCGTGAAAGCGGCGCTCGAAGCGGCGCTGGCCGATGAGCAGATCGTCGTGACGGCGCTGGATTCGCCGGTGCTCAGCGCGCCTTCCGTGCTCAGCGATCAAATCATCGGACCGATCACAAAACTGTCGACCGAATTCTTTCCCGGTGCGGTGGTGTTGCCGACCATGAGTACCGGCGCCACCGACGGCAGCTACCTTCGCAATGCCGGCATCCCGACCTACGGGCATTCCGGGCTCGCGGCCGACGCTGCGGAAAATCGCGCGCATGGCCGCGACGAGCGCATTCAGGTCAAATCGTTCTTTGAAGGCGGCGAGTATCTGTACCGCCTCGTCAAGGCCTTCGCCGGCGGTCAATGAATGAGTGTCGATAAAGGAAAGGCCTCAGCCGTCGGCTGAGGCCCTCCTGTTGACGGGTACCTGCCGGAAACCTAGAGCACCCGATCGCAGACATAAACGCGGCGCGGCCCGAAGTCGGTCCACACCGTGCGCCAGCAGCTTCCGCCGACGTAGAATCCCGAACCGAAGTGGTGGTGACGGTGATGGCCCCAGTGACCGTGACCGCCGTGGCCATGGCCACCGTGCATGCCGTGACCACCATGACCATGTCCGCCGTGCCCACCACCGTGGCCACCGTGACCACCAGCCGAAGCGGGGGCGACAGCAGCAGCGGTCAGAGCGAGGGCTGCGATAGCTGCGAGAGAGATTTTGCGAAGCATAATTTTAGTTCTCCATGTTGAAGGCGTGATTGCCTGTCAGGTCTATGAGACGTCCTCAGCACGCGTTGAGTTCGAATCATTTTCCTGAATGAATGTTCAGGAAGTGCCGATAAACAAAGGGTATTCTGGATTGTCGTGGTTCAGGCGTGATCTGGATCACGCACGAAAATCAGACCGGCGCAGCGCCGGTCAGAACCTTTACGCCGCCGAGTGCGGTGACGCGTCCGTTGCGCAGCATCACGATCTGGGTCGCGAGCTGACGCAATTCCGCGGCGTCGTGGCTGACATAGACCATCGGAATGCCTTCGTCGCGCAGCCGCACGAGGTAAGGCAGGATTTCGACCTTGCGTCCTTCGTCGAGCGACCCCAGCGGTTCGTCCATCAGCAGCAGCCGCGGCTTCGACAACAGCGCGCGGCCGAGCGCGACGCGCTGGCGCTCGCCGCCGGAGAGCTTTCCGGGCCGGCGATCCAGCAGGCCGCCGATATCGAGCAGGTCGGTGACGCGCTTACGTTGGGTGGGATCGTCGGCAAGGCCGTTCATGCGCCGCCCGTAGTCGAGATTCTGCCGGACATCGAGATGCGGAAACAGCCGCGCATCCTGGAACACATAACCAATGCGGCGGCGGTGCGGCGGCACATGCAGAGCCGTCGAGGTGTCGTCGAGCGTCTCGCCATCGAGGGTGATGATGCCGCGGTCGGGCCGCAGCAGGCCGGCGATCATGTTGATCAACGAGGTCTTGCCGGCGCCGGACGCACCGAACAGGCCGGTGACGCGGCCTTCGCTGGTGAAGGAGGCTTCGATCGAGAACTCGCCAAGCTGCTTGGTGACGTCGACGCGCAGCATGGTCAGTTCCCGTGCAGGCGCTGCGTGGCGCGTCGCGCGAACCACTCGGATGCGATCAGGGCGCCCATCGCGATCACGATGGAAATGAGCACCAGCCGTCCCGCGGCGCTGTCGCCGTCGGGGGTCTGGATCAGCGAATAGATCGCCGACGAAATGGTCTGGGTCTCGCCGGGAATGTTGGACACGAAAGTAATGGTGGCGCCGAACTCGCCGATCGCCTTGGCAAAGCCCAGCACCATCCCGGCCAGGATGCCCGGCAGCGCCAGCGGCAGGGTCACGGTCGCAAACACCCGCCAGGGTGCGGCGCCGAGCGTGCTCGCCGCCTGTTCCAGCCGGCGGTCGATTGCTTCAATTGAGAGGCGGATCGGTCGCACCAACAGCGG
Organism: Bradyrhizobium sp.; assembly: GCA_050726155.1. Lineage (GTDB taxonomy): Bacteria > Pseudomonadota > Alphaproteobacteria > Rhizobiales > Xanthobacteraceae > Bradyrhizobium. The sequence goes on along the minus strand of JBOHIT010000081.1, from coordinate 803 downwards.
AAACGACATCACGCCGCAGGCGAGCGCGGCTCCGGTCCAGCGAAAGGCGAAGACGATGCCGAGATGGTCGGCCAGAAACGCGCCGACCATGCCGCGCTTGCCGAAGGTGAGCAGCAGCAGATAGCCGGTGACGACCGGCGGCAGCACCAGCGGCAGATGCACCGCCGCATCGAGGATCGACTTGCCCCAGAAATTTCGCCGCGCCAGGAGCCACGCCAGCGCGATGCCGAACGGCGTCGCCACCAGCGTTGCAATGATGGCGACCCGCAAACTGAGCAGGATCGCCGTCCATTCGGTCGGCGAGATTTCGAACATCAGGTCGAGGGACTGACCAGGAACTTGAAGCCGTATTTTTCGAGGATCGTCTTGGCCGCGGTCGAGCGCAGGAAGGCGAGGTAGTCCGTGGTCTCCGGCTTCGCGGTGGTGGTCGCCGCGACGGGATAGATGATGGCGGGGTGGGAATCGCCTGGGAAGGTGCCGACCACCTTGACGCCGGGTTCGACCTTGGCGTCGGTGGAATAGACGATGCCGAGTACGGCTTCACCGCGCGCCACCAGCGTCAGCGCCGTGCGCACGCTCTCGGCCATCGCGAATTTCGGCTCGGCCGCTTGCCATGATCCCAGCTTCTCCAGCGCGGCCTTGGCATATTTGCCGACCGGCACGGATGTGACGTCACCGGTTGCGATCTTGCCATCACCGGCGAGTTTGGCGAGGTCGAAGCCGACGCCGATGCTGATATTGTCGATTTTGGAATCCTTCGGTGCGATCAGCACGATGGAATTGCCGAGCAGATTGATCCGGGT
>JBOHIT010000080.1:0-5489 GCA_050726155.1 Bradyrhizobium sp. | reverse complement strand
CGCGCAGACCGCGCCGAATGCCGTGCCGCAGCAATTGGCTGTGGCGAACTAAAGCAAGTCTTCCAGCGTCATTGCGAGGAGCGCAGCGACGAAGCAATCCACACTTGCTTTGCTTCGCGATGGATTGCTTCGCTTGCGCTCGCAATGACGGCGGAGGGTAATCGACGGGCTCCTTCACGTCCTCTATGGTGCACCCGCTTTGCAATGCAGGTGCCTGATGATGTATCTCGATATGCCGCCTCGACTGATCCAGACCGAAATCTTTTCGGCGATGCCCGATGAATTCCGCCGCAAGCTGCGCACCGAATGGGCCGACGCCAACCGGCCGGGCGCGATGACCGATTGCTTCATCGAGGGTCCGTCCTTCGATGCGTCAGGTAACCTCTACATCGTCGACATCCCCTTCGGGCGCATCTTCAAGATCACACCGGACAGGAAATGGTCGCTGGTGGTCGAATATGATGGCTGGCCCAACGGTCTCAAGATCAGCAACGACGGGCGCATCCTTGTCGCCGACTACCGTCAGGGCATCATGGAGCTCGATGCACGGGCAGGGCGGATGCAGAAAATCCTGACGTCGCGCAACTCGGAGTCCTTCAAGGGGTGCAACGACCTGCATCTGGCGAACAATGGCGACATCTATTTCACCGACCAGGGACAGACCGGGCTGCACGACCCTACGGGCCGCGTCTATCGCCTCGCCGCCGGCGGCAAGCTCGATTGCCTGATCGATACCGGTATCAGTCCCAATGGACTGGTGCTCGATCCCGCGGAGGCGGTGTTGTTCGTCGCGATGACCCGCGACAATGCGGTCTGGCGCATGCCGTTCATGAAGGACGGCAGCGTCTCCAAAGTCGGCCGTTTCTGTTCGATGTTCGGTCCGAGCGGCCCCGACGGCATGACCATGGACAAGGCCGGCCGCCTGTTCGTCGCGCACGCGTCACTGGGGCATGTGTTCGTGTTCGCGCCGAATGGCGAATGCATTGCGCGGATCAAATCCTGCGCCGGCCAGAGCTGCACCAATGTCGCGATCGGCGGCGAAAAGCGTGACCGGCTCTACATCACGGAGTCGGTGACGGGCACGGTGCTGGTCGCGGATATCGGAGTGTTGAACGGCTAGCGCAGGATACCTTTCGCCTGATCCGGCGAACGTCATCCTGAGGTGCGAGCGTAGCGAGCCTCGAAGGATGGGCCACGGGCCGTATTCATCCTTCGAGGCGCGCAAGAGCGCGCGCCTCAGGATGACGACGCCAACCGCGAGAATCTGAAATTGCAGTGCTTCGCGCCGCCGGCCAACGTTTGCGTCCTTTCCAAGTGGATGCCTCGCGTGGCATAGTCGTCGAAATCAAGCCCACAGATGTTCGGCAGGATTTCCCTGTCGCCATGGCGCGCCGCGAATTTGCAGAAGCCGCAAGCCTTGTAGTTGATGCCGAATTCGAAGGTGTCACCCGGGCCCGGCTCGACGAAATCGTAGACGAAATCTTCCGGAAACTCCTGTCGAAGGCTTTTTATGGCCTGCTCGCGCAGCAAAGCCTGATTTTCGGGCGACAGGAAATGACGCCCCGCCGCGAGACGTTCCGGTTCGGGCACGGTGAGCATCTGCGCCTTGAGGGTTTCTCGCTCGATGTCGCCGATCACGGGCAGCGGCACGCGGTGTTGCCGGAGCACCCGGCTGATCGCCATAAAGCCGATGAGGCGCATGAAGAAATGGCTCATGCGGCTGGCGGCGCCTCCGACATAGGGCATTTGGGTGAGCACGATTTCGAATTCGTCCATCACCTCCCGCCTGATCCCGTCAATGTCGGTGAGATAGGCGCGCTCGCGCAGCATCGGTTCGGCAAGGTCGAGGCGATGGCGCATGGCGGCCTCCATGGCACCGCGATGCTGCTCGTAAAAGGGATGGATGGTCTCAGCCATCAGCTTGCCTCGCGTTCGACGAACTCCAGCGCCAGACCATGCGACGCGGCAGGCGCAGTCAGCAACGCATTGCCGATAACCTCGAACGCGACAGCGTTGCTTTCGAGGACCCGTCTGGTCGCATCGAGATCGCTCACTGCCAGGCGCGCCGCGCAGAAACGGGGCGAACCATCGGTCGCGACACGAGGCAGCCGGCGCGCCATCTCGGACGGGCCGAGCACGGTGATGCGGTCGCCGCGCTCGCCGATCGTCAATCGCCCGGGCGTGAACTCGGCTTCACTCTCCGTGAGGTGCTCGAGGAACGCGCGGTGCTGCGCCGGCTCCGGCGCCGACATCACGACTTCCGTCACACGCAGTGCACCGTTGGGGTGATGCTGGTATTCGGCCTTCCAGAACAGTTCCGGCGGATGGTGTTGCTGGCAGGTGAAGAAGGCGATCCCGGGCATCGCGGGATCGGTGGCAAACGCCAGTGAGAATCCGACGCGCGCCACGCCGCCGCTCGGGAGGACGGCATCGCGGCCGAAATCGAACGGCGCGTAGGCGCCGATGTGGGCGGCATTGAAGCGCGCCGCTTCGGCATGGGAGTCGGTGCTGTGCAAAGCGAGCATCGACATCCCTTCGCCAGTTCGCAGGAAATCCTGGTTGTGGGCGGCGAAGCTGAACTGGCCGGGCACGGCGGGCGGCACCGCCGCAACGTCGGTGACGGCCAGCAACTCCAGAAAATTATTCCCGAACATCGCCAGGCGGTTGCTGGTCCCAAAGGGATGGACGCCGGTCGGCGTCAAGCTAAAGCCGAGCGCTTGCCAGTCCAGCGCGGCCTTTGCCAAATTGTGAACACAGACGACGAGATGATCGAGGCGACGAGGCATGGGATCTCCGGATGCTGCGCAGCGAACCTAACCGGCGTCATCAAACCTTAGCAAAGCATAGTTCCTTCACTCACGCCCAAGAAAATCTATTGCAAGGTCACGGCCTATGCGTGACAAACTGCAGCGCGATGACTTACTCCCTGCCACCCCTCAATGCGCTCCGCGCGTTTGAAGCCGCCGCACGGCATCTCAGCTTCAAGCTGGCCGCGCATGAGTTGCATGTGACACCTGCGGCCGTGGGGCAGCAGGTGAAAGCGCTGGAGGTGCGCCTCGGCGTGCGCCTGTTCGAGCGGCTGCATAAGCAGTTGATCCTGACCGCGGCCGGGCAGGCCTATCTGCCCGAGATATCCGACGGCTTTCGTCTGATCGCCGATGCGACCGCACGGTTGAAACCGGCGGGCGTGGTGCAGCTGCAGTTGGGCGTCCACGGCAGCTTCGACCTGCGCCGGCTCGAGTTGGCGGAGTTTCGTACCACGCACATGGAAATCGGCTTGCGGGTGCTGCAGCCCGCGGGCCTGCACGAACTGACCGAGGGCAAGGTCGACGCGCTGATTGTCCGTGGCCTTGGCCACCATCCCGGCTATCGCTGCGACCGCGTCAGCGAAGGAACGGGTTTAGGCGATTGGCTGATGGCGCCGGAAGGCACGGCCGATTGTCCCGAGATCGCCGGCTTCCGCGATTGGCTGCGCGGTTTGGCGGCCGAGAACCCGCTCGCAAACCAACGCCGCCATCGTCTGGTCGGCGTCATCAGAAGTTGAGGCGATGAAGCAGAAAAAATTTGGCGTCAAAGGCCCGGAAGTGTCCGTGATCGGGCAGGGCACCTGGTACATCGATCGCGGCGACCGCAAAAGCGCGGTCGCGGCACTGCGCCGCGGCATCGAGCTCGGCATGACCCATATCGACACCGCCGAGATGTATGGCGAGGCCGAACCCGTGATCGCGGATGCGATCGCCGAGGGCAAGCGCGACGATCTCTATCTCGTCTCCAAGGTGTTGCCCAGCAACGCATCGCGGCGCGGCACCATCGCGGCATGCGAGCGATCCCTGAAACGGCTGAAGACCGATCACCTCGATTGCTATCTCCTGCATTGGCGCGGCTCCTATCCGCTCGCGGATACCGTGGCGGCGTTCGATGAACTGATCGCGGCCGGCAAGATCCGCTCCTGGGGCGTCAGCAATTTCGATTCCGACGATCTCAACGAATTGCTGGCGGTGGCGGGCGAGGGCAGGATCGCCTGCAATCAGGTGCTCTATCATTTGCAGGAGCGCGCGATCGAGCATGCGGTGATCCCGTGGTGCGAGCGGCATGGGGTCGCCGTCGTCGCCTATTCACCGTTCGGTCACAATGATTTTCCGTCGCCGCACAGCAAGGCCGGCGCGGTGTTGCAGGCGATCGCGCAAGCGCGGCGCGTTACCGCGCACCAGGTCGCGCTCGCGTTCCTGACGCGCATTCAGGCGGTGTTCGCGATCCCCAAGGCCGCCAGCGCCGAGCACGCCGCCGACAACGCGGCCGCGGGGAAGTTGACGCTGACGGCAAGCGAGATCGAAGCGCTCGACAACGCGTTTCCGCGCGGCCCGAAGCCGCGCAGTCTGCCGATGCTGTGATCGGCAGACCGGCGACGGGGCACGCTTCTTAACAAAGTGTTTCAATGGCGCGCGCTGCGCCCGGAGCGGTCGCTTGCGCGCAATCCACGCATATCCGCATCCTGTTTTCGGACCTTGTTGTTCCGGCTCAAATGGCGTTTTTTAGAACCTCGCCCGATTCGATCATTACTGCCTTCGAGATTGCCGTGACACCGCCCCCCGCCGCAGCCGCAAGGCTGGACAGCGCGCCATTGCCGTTGCCCGAAAAGAAGTCTGCCCGCCCCGAAGCACCCGCACGTGCCGATCGCCCGTTCAAGGGTATCGCGCTGATTTTGGCGTCGACGGTATTCCTCGGCATCTCGGACGTGACTGCGAAATATCTGTCCGCGACGCTGCCCTCGATCGAGATCGCCTGGATCCGCTTCGTGGTGTTCGCGCTGATCATGACGCCGGCGATGCTGCCGGGCTCGCCGCTGTTCGCGCTGCCGACCAATCGGCCCGGCCTGCAGCTGATGCGCGGCGTGACGGTGCTGCTGTCGTCGCTGTTCTTTATCTCCGGTTTGCGTTTCCTGCCGATCGCGGAAGCCTCCGCCACCGGCTTCGTGGCGCCGCTGCTCGTCACCGCGCTGTCGATCGTGTTCCTCGACGAGAAGGTCGGCCTGCGCCGCTGGATCGCGACCGGCGTCGGCCTGATCGGCGTCATCATCATCCTGCGGCCCGGCACCGGCGCGTTTCACCCCGCGGCGTTCTTTCCGCTGGTCTCGGCGCTGGCCTGGGCCTGCACGCTGATCATGACGCGGATGATGAGCGGCACCGAGCGCGCCATCACCGTGATGACGTATTCGTCGATCGCGGGCGTCTGCATCCTTTCCGCGCTGGTGCCGTTCGTCTGGGTGACGCCGACCTGGCACGACATCGCCTTCGGCGTCTTCATCGGCGTCGCCTCGACGGCGGGACAGTGGATCGTGGTGCTGGCGTTCCGTTATGCCGACGCTTCGGTGCTGGCGCCGTTCTCCTACACGCAATTGCTGTGGGTCAGCATCCTCGGCTTCCTGATCTTCGGCGAAGTCCCCGACGTCTTCACCGTGACGGGCGCGGCCTTCATCGTCGCCAGCGGTC
>JBOHIT010000079.1:0-22365 GCA_050726155.1 Bradyrhizobium sp. | reverse complement strand
ACGCTCCCCTGTCTGCAGGGGCAATTTTCGCCGCGATCGCGCAGGTCACTTCAAGGTTCTTGCTTGAGGCGGCAGCCGGCCTGCCCTCCAAGTTTGAGCTAGATATCCTGCCTCCTTCCAGGACCGTGGTCTTGTCGAACGTCGAAGCTAGCAACGCTTCATGGCAACCAATTTGCGTTTCATTAGGTATTCCCCCTCCGGTCGAGCCATTCCCGATCGGGCCTCCGCGCGAGTGGAGGATCTTCCGTGATGACCGTGCAACATCGGGACGCCGCGGCGCCGGCGTCGTGCCGCGGGTCGATCCAATGGATGATTCGCCTTGGGCTCTTCTTCCGGAAAGAGGCTGGCCTTCGCCGGCAAACCAAGACCGCCCCGTGCAGTTCACGGGTAAGCGCCTCGTCCACGCGACGATGACTACCGCGACACCGCTCTTCCCGGGGAGCGTGGAGACGTTTCCCGGGAATCTGGCGGCGTTCGCTCGGGAGGGGCTAGTGCATTGCACGGAAGGCGCTCAACTCATTCTGGACAAGATGACTGTAGGGAACAGATCATATCGTTCCGGCAGCTTCGCTTCCGTGCGAGCATACGGGCACGGACGTTTCGAGGCGGAAATAAGGGCCGCTCCTGGTTCAGGCCTGGTCACGGGCTTCTTCCTCCACCGCGACAACCCTCGGCAGGAGATCGACGTCGAGCTGACCGGCAATGACCCACATCGCATGTTGGTCAACGTTTTTTTCAACCCTGGAGACGACGGAGCAGCGTTAGGGTACGGCTATCGCGGCTCGCCCTGTCGCGTGGAGCTCGGCTTCGATGCAACCCAAGGATTTCATCGATACGCAATTGAATGGCGACCGGGCCGCATCTCGTGGTGGGTAGATGGTAGAGTTGTCCACGATCGCGTCGGATGGGATCCCACTCCTGTCCCACATCTTCCCATGCGTTTGCACGCTAACTTATGGGCTCCCCGCTCGGAGGAGCTCGCTGGGCGAATTGACGAACGCACTCTTCCCACGACGACAATCTTTAGAAACGTCTCGATCTGGACCTGACTTTGACATTGATCGCTGAGTATGGGTTTTTTCGTTAATTGGCCTGATGACTGTCGTGTGTGTGTTGGCGCCCGCTTACTAGTCGGTCGGACTGCGCACTCAAGGTAGGAGGCTTTTCGGCGCGGGCCAGTTCTGCAGAGACCGCTCGCTTTGCGGCCACGACTAAACGGCCAGCGGCAGCACGCGGCTGAATTACCGCTTTAGGAGGTCGCCCGCGTCCACGCCCAGCGCCTTAGCAAGCTTGCCAAGCATGGTAACCGAAGCACTGTAGGTGCTGGTCTCCAGCTGGCTGATATAGCTTCGATCTACCTTCGCTCGAAATGAGAGTTCCTCCTGGCTCCAGCCTTTTTCATGCCGAATCCGCCGAAGGTTCTTTGCAACAATATCTCGCATTCCGTCCATGAAAGACGGCATGCTTCCTGTTGAGCATACTCTACAATTGAGTATACTCAACAAAGATAGTTGCAAAGGCATTATCCCTTATGAATGGTGAGACAGTGCAGCTAGAACCGTTCGCGGAAGTTGCGGGGGGCGCCTATCGATTTGGATACCGTTCTGCCGGGGCCACTGATTACGTTTCTGCGGTCGAGGTACCTATCCAAGTCGTAGAGCAAGCGGTGCTGACTAGAGCGTCATTAGCCGTAAGGGTTGTTCCGGACGGCACGGTAATTTCGCATATGCTATGGTCACACGCAGGAGACACGACCCCAGATCCACCGATCGACGTCGAGGCGCTCGACGTCCTCGTTCGGAGAGCCGTAAATATTGAAAATCTTCGGATGGAAGAAGCAACTGTTTCAGACTTAATTACGCTTCTGCAGCGACTTGAGTGTTCTATCAGCCTAGTGAAGGATGCCATCGGCCAGATCTCAAGCAAACTGATTACTCCATGACGGAAATGTCTGGCTCGCCTCCTCCCTGTCAGCGGGCCAAGAGGATGGTTCCTTACTCCTGCTGTGGCTCTCCCCCAGCCCACTCAGCCTAGACTGACTGTTGAGACGGTTCCTTCGCGCCGCCTGCCCGGCTTGCTCGACGAAAGTCAGAGTCACCGTCAAGAAACGCCTCCAACATGAAGGGCACGAGGTCTGCAACCTCTTCCCGCGCGCCGTATGTTTCCGCATAAAAATCCGCGTAGGCGCGAAGCCGCGACGCAAGTGCAGGCGGAAGCGTGATGGTGAGTTTTACTGGTGTCCGGTCCGGGAGTTTCGGAAGCCTCATCCGCTCACCTTCCCTTGCCCGCCGTTTCCATCTCATACGGTTTCATCACCAAATCCTTCGATACGATCACCCGCAGCGGCCAACCGGGCCTGACAGTAATCGTCGGCTGAACGTCCAACTCTCGCTCGACAATGCGTTGTCCCGCACGATTGGTTGTCTGCTGGACGCTTTCGCGCAAGGCTTTTACGAGATCGCTTTCATTATTTCCAATCGATAACTGCGTGCCGACGCCGAGCAGCGTCGCCATGCCGATGCCCTTGAGCAATTGCCAGGTGTGGATATCGACCTCATCCTCCAGCCCGGCGTAGCCTGCCACATCGGTGGCCGGCAGATTATCAATCACGATCGAGTTGCCATTTGGCAGAATGATGCGGGTCCAGATCAGAAGGGCTCTCTTCTGCCCGTAAGCGACGACGCTGTCGTATTTGCCGACCAGCCTGGTTCCCTGAGGGATCAAAAGGAACTCGCCGGTGACGGTATCGTAAACGTTCTCGGTCACTTGCGCGATCGTCGCGCCGGGCAGATCAGAATTCAAACCGGTGATGAGACTGGCCGGTATGATCGTTCCCGCCATGACCGCGTAAGGCGATGGTGACGCCGCAAGCGCATGCGGATTGGTGGTCTCCTTGTCAGGCTTGGCGCTAACAAATGCCAGCTTGCGAGCCTGCGAAGAAGGAATGATCTCGCTGGACCGGTCGCTCAGCGCTTGAGGCGGCTTCCCAGATAGCTCAGCCGAGACCGGAGCATCTGATGCCGGTCGAAATGCCGACGGTGCTGCGCCAGTCGCCGGCGGTGTTCCTTGCTGTCGGCGACGATCCTGTTTCTCCGACAAGCGCACCAGCAACCCGGACTCCTTGGCTTGCTGGGTGAGCCGCGCCTGGCGAATCCGCTCTGCTCGCTCAACGTCCTCTTCCGGATCAGCACGGAACGGCGCTTCTGCGGGCTTGACCAGCTTCCTTTCATTTTCGGCAAAGGCACGACCGATGTCGCCGGGTGAAGGCGGACCAAGTCGAGGAGGCAATTGGTCGTACGACTTCGGCAACTTAGATAGTCCGTCAGCCGTCTGCTTCCTCTCCGTATTGTAGAGTTCGGACCGCTCCCCTGGTTTGAACGCCCGGGGCGGCGCTAGGGCGATCAGCGCAGCGCCCGAGACAATCAAGGCGCCGACCGCGCACCCCAGCATCAGCATGCGACGGTTGAGCCGGCGGATCGGCCGCGGCCTGGCCCGAAGCTCGAGGCGCTCGGGAAGCTCCTTGTCTGCTTCCGCCATCATGAAGCGTCTCCCGTCCCCGAGAGCTGAGACACCGGCCGCGCATCGGTTCGAATAATGCGGACGGTACGTTGCGGGTTCTCGCCAAGCCGCAGCTCGGCCGCGCCGAACATCCGGTCGACGATGTAGTAGGAGCCCCGGACCCGATAATTCACGAGGTTCGGGCGGCCGTCGGCGCCGGCAACGAACAATGGCGGGGCCTCGCCCTGCGACAGACCCGACGGCATCTGGATGAAAACCTTGTGGCCGTCATCGAAGGCGCGCAACGGCCGCCAGGGCGGGTCGTCACCCTCAATGCGGTAGCGGAAATTGAGATTGTCCAGCCTCACGCCACGGTCGGCAACCCTGGCCTCATTGTCGCGCGCCGCGTCGTTCTGTTTATGCAGGGCCACAAGGCTGTCGGTCGGATAAGTCCAGGAAATCGAGGCCATGTAGGTTTGCTTGGTGGAGACAAGCTCAAGGTGATAGGCGCGCCGGTCCGTCAAGACGATGAGGTTTGTCTGAATATCAGGCAGCGTCGGCTTAATCAGAATGTGAACCCGCCGCCCGGTCCCCTGCCCGCTGATGGTATCGCCAATGACCCAGCGGACGGTGTCGCCGGTCGAGACATCGATCAGGTCTTCTCCCGGCTGCAAGGCGACCGTCGAGACTTTCTCCGGGCTTGCATAGAGGCGAAACAGTGCGCCCTCGGTCCACGGGTAAACCTGGATGGCATTGATGTAGCCTGCCTTGGTCGGTTCGACGCGCGCCGCTTTGTTCGCCTTGGCGATGGCTTGCTCCGGCGGCACCTTCTCTTCCTTTACGCCCCTGCCTGGCAGCGGCTTCAATTGCCCCGGCAACGGCAACACTTTCGGAATCTCGACGATCTCGACGGCTTTTGGCGGATCGACTTCGGGCTTGCCGGGGGCGAACACTAGGTCGTCATAGGGGGCTTCAAGATTCAACTTTGTCGCACAAGCACCGAGCGAAAGAGCCAATGCGAACAGGCTCACCGTTGCACTCAATTTGATGACCAGCGATTTCATTTCGAGTCTCCGATGAGGTCGCGCGACCAGTTGAGGGAATGCACATAGAGTCCGAGCGGATTTTTCCGCAGGGTCTCGGCGTTTGATGGCGGTTTGAGAATGACGCTGACGACACCGGTAAAGCGCTCGGTCTTTGCGACCGCGCCATTCTCGTAGGTGCTTTCTTTCCAGCGGATCTCAAAGCTGTCGTTCGAAGCCCGCACCACCGACGTCACCTCGGCGGTCGCAGTTCGGGCGCCGATTTTGGCGAAGGGATCGGCTTCCCGTGCGTATTCGTTGAGGGCCTGCGCCCCACGATCGGTCGCGAAATCGTACGCATGTAGCCAGTTGGTGCGCACAATGACGGGATCGACCGACAATGACCGGACGTTTTCGATGAAACGCGCCAGGAAATGGGCGATCTGCGCGTCGGACGGCTGGTAGGCCTCGATCGCCGGTCCAACGGCACGCACCTCGCCAAGCCGATCGACCTCGACCACGTAGGGCACCACCGACGAGCGGCCAACGATCAGCAGCACCGTGAGGCCGAGCATGGCCGAAAGGCTGGTCGCGGAGAGCGCAGCAATTCGCCAATTGGCTGCTTGGACCCGGGCAGACCCCAAGCGCTCATCCCAGACCTGTGCGGCCTTCTGGTATGGCGTAACGGGCTCTGGCGTTTCGCCATAACGCACGGAGGGACGATGAAAAGGATGCGACACCATGGTTCAGTCCTCCCTAAGCTTTGGCCCCGAGGATTGCCCACCCCGATCGCCCTCTTTCAATGAATGGCCGGCGACGTGAACGGCATCCCGGATACGTTGCTCGTTCCGATGGGCACCACGACCGGCAACCGGATCGTTCGCAGCTTGGCGAGGTGCGCCGGAAGCAGGCCCGGCTGCTTGTGGAGACGCCCCGGCGGAAGCGACATTGGAGGCCGCAGACGGAGCGGCTGCTGCTCCGGCTGACCGACTCGCCTGGCCAGCAAGTGAAGCGGCAGAACGTATCGCACTGACGGATCCGCCCGCCGCAGCTCGTAAGCCGCCCGCGGCAAGCGCGGCACCACCTGCCGTAACAGCCGCTGCACCCGCGACGGTACCGGCAGCTGCACCTGCGCCAAGTTGGGGCGCTCCCGACACCAGGCCCGCAGCGATTCCGGGACCAAAGATGCCAAGGCCGAGCAAGGATATCGCCGCAAGCAACAGGCTCATAGCCGACGTGATATCGATCGGCCGCGTCAAGCTCGTCGCGAGCTCACCAAAGATCGTCGATCCGATCCCGACAATGATGGCAAGCACCATGACCTTGATGCCGGAGGCAACCACGTTGCCCAGCGTCTTCTCGGCCAGGAATGAGGTTTTCCCCCATAGCGCGAACGGGACCAGGATGAAGCTCGCCAGCGTCGTCAGCTTGAATTCGATCAGGGTCACGAAGAGCTGTACAGAAAGCACAAAGAAGGCGAGGACGATGAGGATCCAGCACAACAGCAGGATCAGGATCGTCGGCAGATTGGTCAGGACATCGAAGCCGGAGAACTGGCTGCATTCCTCCAGCAACGGGTGCGCCGCCGTGAAGCCCGCGGAGGCAACGAAACCGGGCCGCGCCAAGTCGGCTGCGCTGAGCGAGCCACCCCCCGCCTTAAGTCCGATACTCGAGAACGAGTTGAAGACGATTTCGGCGAGGGATTTGAAGTTGCCGATAATGAAGGCGAAGGCACCGACATAGAGTACCTTTTTGGCCAGCGCCACAACCACCTGTTCGTCGCCGCGCATGCTCCAGGCCAGGCCAGCGAGCGTCAGATCGATAGCAACGAGCGTCGAACTGAGGAACGACACATCGCCGCCAAGTATCCCGAACCCGGAATCGATGTAGCGGGAGAATGTTGTCGTGAAGCGGTCGATGACGGAAAGATCAGCCATGGCTCTCCTCACTTTCTGCCGGAATAGGCGTTGCCATCGCCGATGAAGCGCTTGAAGCGCTCGCGCGCGGCCTCCGCTGAAGCCTGCTGTTCGACCGACCGCAACGCATCCGCCCGCGCCTGGGTCGCAACAAGAGCCTGGGCCTGCAGCGACTGCTTCACCTGCAAAGCGAGCAGTTCGTTGCCCGTCTGTTGCGCCTGCAGGGAACCGACTGCTCCGGATGAGTTCGCCATCAATGTCCGCAACGTCTGGCCATCCTGGTCGAGTGCCGACGCGATGGTCGCCTGCGTCACCAGGGTCTGCTTGAGGGCCTGATAAGTATTGTCCCAACGCGTGGTGGCGTCCTGAACCATCCGGTCCGACGAGATCGCGGCCGTATACTGACGTGGATAAAAGCGCTCGAAGTCGGCCTTGGTTTTTTCGACATCGAAAGCGATGCCTTTGGCTTGGGCGATCAGACTATTGATTTCATTGATTCTTGAGGTCAGCTCGCCAATGACAGAGGTTGGCAGCCTCGTCAGGTTTTTCGCCCCATTGAGTAGCATCTGCGCCTGATTTTCGAGGCTCTTGATCTGATTGTTGACCTGATCGAGCGCCCGCGCCGCGGTCAAAAGGTTCTGGCCATAGTTTGACGGGTCGAACACCACGACCTGAGCCCCAAGCCGCTTGGACCCATTTACCGCCAGCACGACGGCCAGCGCGACAGTGATCGCCGTGCTCGATAGTTTTCGGAAAACGGGCTTGTCGAACAGAAGTCGCAGCATTAGTTGGCTCCAGGCTAGAGTTAACGGTGTTGAGTTCAGGCGAGCCGCGCGTGCTCGAAGGTTCGAAGCAGATTGGCGGCCCAGCCGAGATCACGTTCGGCGAGGTAGCGTTCGGCGAATTGTTGCGGCCCGAACCGCGCAAGAACGCTCTCAATCAGGCGCTGATCTTCGGGCGACGCTGCTGCTGCAAAAGCCAGCGCAACTGGACCCAGTCCAAGCTCGAACAGGCGATTTCCGGCACGGGATTGCAGGTAGTAGTCGCGCTTCGGGAATGCCTCGGCGACAAGGCGGATCTGGGCATCATTCAACCCAAACCGACGATAGGTATCCGTCTGCCCCTGCTCGAGAGCGCGGGGGTTTGGAAGAAAGATCCGAGTCGGACAAGACTCGGCGATTGCCGGCGCGATGGCGCTATCGGCGATGTCCGCAAGCGATTGCGTCGCAAAGATCACCGCGACGTTCTTCTTGCGCAGCGTCTTCAGCCATTCCCGGATTCGGCCGGCGAACAGTGGGTCGTCGAGAAACACCCAGGCTTCGTCGAGTACCAGAAGTGTCGGCCGCCCGTCGAACCGGGCCTCCAGAGCATGGAATAGATAGGTCAGGACCGGCGCCACCAACCCCGGCAGCGCCATCAATTCCTCCATCTCGAACGTCAGTACATCAGCGGTCGAGAGTGCATCGGTGTCGGCATCAAGAAAACGCCCGTATGGCCCCTCCAACGTATAGGGCGCGAGCGCCTGGCGCAGCACATCGCGCGCCAAGAGTGCAACGAAACCGGTCATGGTACGCTGCTTGACCGGCGCCGAGCCGAGACTTCTGAGCGCCGACCACAGGGTTTCCTTAACTTCCGGCGTAATCGTCACCCGTTCATGTGCGAGCACCCCGCAAAGCCAGTCGAGCGCCCAAAGCCGCGATCCCTCGTCATCGACATTGCGCAATGGCTGAAACGACAGGCCGCCCTTTACGCCGAGCTGGTACCAGGCGCCGCCCAAGGCCATCGTCGCTGCTCGCGCCGAGCGGCCCTTGTCAAAATTGATAAGCTGGGCGTTCGGATAGCGGCGGAACTGCAGGGCGAGAATTGAGAGCAGGACGGATTTGCCAGCGCCTGTTGGACCGACGATCAGGGTATGGCCGACGTCGCCAACATGAAGCGACAGGCGGAAGGGCGTGGCGCCCTTGGTCTTGGCAATCAGGAGCGGCGGTCCGTCCAGTTGCTCGCAACGCGCCGGTCCGGCCCAGACTGCCGACAACGGACACATATGGGCAAGATTGAGCGTGTGAACGATCGGCTGGCGGATATTGGCGTAGGCCTGCCCGGGCAGGCCTCCCAACCAGGCTTCGACGGCATTGACACTTTCACGGATCGTCGTGAAGCCGCGGGCGTTGATGGCCCGTTCCACGGCACGGATTTTCTCGTCTGCCGCATGCGAATCCTCGTCGCAGACCGTCACCGTCGTTGTGACATAGCCAAACGCGACCAGATCGTCGCCCAACTCCTGCAACGCCGCGTCAGCATCCAAGGCCTTGTTGTCAGCATCGGTGTCGAGCAATGCCGCTTGCTCGTTGAACATTACTTCTTTCAGGATCGCGCCGAGCGACTTGCGTTTGGCAAACCACTGGCGGCGGTAACGCGAGAGAACGGCGTTGGCCTGTGTACGGTCGAGCGGCAAAAACCTGGTCGCCCACCGATAGGCGACACCGAGGCGATTGAGGTCGTCGAGCACGCCGGGAAAGGTGACGGCCGGAAATCCGAGCACGGTCAGTGTCCGCAAATGGCTGCGACCGAGAGCAGGCGAAAGGCCCGCAGTCAAAGGCTCGTCGCACAAATAAGCGTCCAGGTAGGCCGGGATTTCCGGCACACCGACCTGATGCCGCTTGGTCGAAATGCAACTGTGCAGGTAGGTCAGCGTATCCGTGTCGTCGAGACTGGCGATTTCCGGCAACACCGATGAAAGTAGATCGATGGCCCGATCGGTTTCCTGGACAAACCGATCGAGGTGTTCACGGTAACCACCGCGGGTCGCTCGGCCTTGCGCATCCTGCTGGGCTTCGTTAGCAACGTCGTTGTCGGCTTCGCCTTCATTTCCGGACCGCGGGCTATCGGCACGCCTCCGCGAGGAGGCGATGGATCGACGATCCGAACCTGCATCGCCGGAACTCTCGAAAAACAGTCCCTCAAGTCTCGATACGCGCTCTGCCGGTGGCAGATACACCAAGGTGAGATACGAAATACTCTCGAAATGTTCGCCACGCTGGCGAGAAGGATCGTCCCAAGCCAGCGCCTCCAACGTCCCTTCAAAGGACGCACGACGCTCTTCGTCAACCAGCCAGGACACGGCATCCGGAAACGGCGATTGCGGATAGCTTGACGCGGGCACACGCGTCGCGTCGAAAAATAACGCCCAACCGGCTCCAAAACGCTTCAACACATTGTTGACGCGCGAGGTCACGCTCATCAACTCGGCTTCGGTGGCGCTGTCCAGATCGGGTCCGCGATACCGGATCGTGCGCTGGAAGCTGCCGTCCTTGTTCAGAACGATACCCGGACCGACGAGACAGGCCCAAGGTAGCCAGTCCGCAAGTCTTGAGGCGCTGGAGCGGAATTCGCGCAAGTTCAGCATGCGAGCCACCCTTTATGTTTGGTATGACGCACCGCGACTTCGACAAAGGCCGGGTCGCGTTTAGCCAGCCAGACGGCTATGCTGTGTCCGACAATCCAGAGCACCAGCCCCACAAGCCAAAGCCGCAGGCCAAGTGCGAGCACGGCCGACAGCGTCCCGATCAGGATCGCTGCAGCGCGAGGTGCGCCTCCGATCAGGATCGGTTCCGTTAGAGAACGGTGAAGTACCAATTCGAAACCATCGCGCTGCATCAGATCAGCGCTCCGCCGCCAAACGAGAAGAACGACAGGAAAAACGAACTCGCGGCGAATGCGATGGAGAGGCCGAACACGACCTGGACCATCTTTCGAAAGCCACCGGAAGTATCGCCGAACGCCAGTGAAATCCCGGTCACGGTGATGATGATGACGGCGACGATCTTTGCGACCGGGCCCTGCACGGATTCCAGGATGCGCTGTAGAGGTGCTTCCCACGGCATGCCGGAGCCGGCGGCCCAGGCCGACGAGACCGTGAACAACGCAATTGTCGCTCCCGTCGAAATATCGACCAGCAAGGTTCCCGCAGCATGTCGGATGCTCAGCTGGCAAACGCTCTTACACGGCCACAGACGCGTCATGGTTTTCTCCAGGTTTCAGACGTTGGGGGGAAGAAGTGGAAGGCCTGGCGGGGCCTGAAGGAGGTACTCGCCGGAGCCGTCGAGACCTTCGACCTCGACGACCGTTTCGATGCGCCGAGCCTGGCCGCGGCCCTTGATGAACACGACAAGATTGATGGCTTGGGCGATCAGACGTCGCGGAACTGTCGCGACGACTTCCTGGATTAGCTGTTCGACCCGATAGAGGGCCGATCGCGCCGAATTCGCATGCACGGTGGCGATGCCGCCGGGATGACCGGTGTTCCAGGCTTTCAGCATGTCGAGGGCTTCACCACCCCTCACCTCGCCGACGATGATCCGGTCGGGCCGTAGCCGAAGCGTGGAGCGGACGAGGTCAGCTAGCGTTGCGACATTCGGTTTGGTCCTTAAGGTCACAGCGTCCCTGGCGTCGCAGCGGAGTTCTCGCGTGTCTTCGATGATGACAACGCGCTCGTTGAGGCCGGCCACTTCTGCCAATAGAGCATTGGCGAGTGTTGTCTTGCCCGAGCCGGTCCCTCCCGCGACCAGAATATTCCGGCCCTTTGCGACCGCTTCGGCGAGATACCTCGCGACAGCCGGCGTCGCGATCTGGGCTTTGACATAATCCGCAAGTCGGAAGGTGGTCGTGGCTGGTTTACGGATCGCAAAGCACGGCGCCAGCGATACTGGCGGGAGCAAGCCCTCGAACCGCTCGCCAGTTTCGGGAAGTTCCGCCGAGACGATCGGACAGGATCCGCTGGCCTCAGCACGAACGTGGCTTGCGACCAGACGAATGATCCGTTCCACCTCGTGCGGCGTCAGCATCACGCCGGTCTCAGAGCGGCCCGTGCCATGGCGGTCGAGCCAAAGACGCCCGTCAGGATTGACCAGCACTTCCACGACGTCGGGCTCTTCGAGCGCAAGCGCAATGGCGGGACCCATCGCCGTGCGCAGCATGCCTCGCCGCCGTTCGCGGGTTTCGGACGAGAGGAGGTCAGACATTGCCGGCCTCCTCCCGTCCTGCCGGGGAATGCCCCGGCGGCTCGCCCATCGGCTTGACCGACGGGGTTTCGTTCTCGTGGGTCGAAGAGCCGAGCGGTGCCCCCTCCTCCAGGTGGCGCATGAACAGATCAGGATTGGATGCGCTGACCCGGTCCATCACATCGGCGACCAGCCGTCCGCCGGAGGCGACGCGTTTACCGACTTGTGCGACGAAGATCTCGAAGCGTTCGCGGCCCAGTGCGCGCGCGGCTGCCTGGTCGCCCGAAGGCAGCGGCGGCGTAATGGTCAAGTAATAGCGAACGAAGAGCGCGATCGTTTCCGCCATGATCGAGGAGTCACGATCCAGCCGATCGAGCTGGCGGCTAATCCGATCAAGGCGCCGGAATAGCGCGCCGTCGCCGCTTGTGTCGCGCTCTGGATTAAGGAACCGCTCGAGGGCCGCGTCGACGATCGCGGAGCGGTTGGTTCCGGGCCGCTTTGCCGCCAAGTTCAGGCGTTCGGCGACATTATCGGACAGGTAAATCGAAAGCTTCGGTTTCATGATTTTAGTCCATCAAAACGCTGGAAGAAGATCGTCATCGTCGCGCGTGACAGCATGCGCGCGCCGGATCGAGCCATCTGCCGCGCCTGCTGCGCGTTGCATCTGATTGCTGTCGGCGGCCGGATCCGTTTCGTCCTCGAACAGCTTCTCTTCGCCAGACAGGGTGTTTGCTTGCTGGCCTGCGCCCTCGTCGAACAAAGTGAGCTGCTGCTTGAGGCCACCTTCCTCGGCGCCTGCCTGCACGAGGTCGCGGTACGGCAAAGTCGCCAACCGAAGATCGAGGGGACGAATATGACGCGCCCAATCGTTTGGACGTACGACCGGGCGATCGTGATATTCTTCGGTTTCGAGGCGCGGCGGCGGAAGCAGGCGGCTTACAAAATTCGCATCCTCGTAGTGTCTGAGCTTGCGCGCGCGAACGGGCGCCAAGCCTGCGATCAGCACGATGGCCTGGTCCGGCGGTAACTGCATTACCTCGCCGGGCGTGAGCAGCGGCCGCGCCGTTTCCTGGCGGCTGACCATCACGTGACCGAGCCAGGGGGCGAGCCGGTGACCGGCATAATTTCGCTGCGCCCGCAATTCGGTCGCCGTGCCAAGTGCGTCCGATATACGCTTGGCGGTGCGCTCGTCGTTTGCTGCGAACGCGATGCGGACGTGGCAATTGTCGAGGATTGCGTTGTTCTCGCCGTAGGCTTTGGCGATCTGATTGAGCGATTGGGCGATCAGATAGGCGCGAATGCCGTAGCCGGCCATAAAGGCAAGCGCGCTCTCAAAGAAGTCGAGCCGACCAAGTGCCGGAAATTCGTCCAGCATCAGCAATAGCTGGCGGTGTCTGGGCTCGCCGGCGCTCGTGTTCAAGGATTCGGTCAGCCGGCGGCCGATCTGGTTGAGGATCAGCCGGATCAGCGGCTTGGTGCGGCTGATGTCTGAGGGCGGCACGACCAGATAGAGCGTAACTGGTTTCTCGGCGCCGGTCAGATCGGCAATGCGCCAGTCGCAGCTTTCCGTGTTCCGACTGACGACTGGATCCCGGTAAAGCCCGAGAAAGCTGACCGCCGTCGACAACACGCCGGAGCGCTCGTTCTCGGACTTGTTAAGGAGTTCGCGCGCGGTGGCCGCGACGACCGGATGGACCTTCGGCTCGGCTTCGGTCCCAAGATGATTGGTGGCCATCATGATCCGCAGCGTCTTCTCAAAGGACTGCGCGGGATCGGCAAGGATCTCGGTTACGCGGGTGAGCGTTTTCTGTTCTTCGGCGTAGAGAACATGAAGGATGACGCCAACCAGAAGCGAATGGCTGGTTTTCTCCCAGTGGGTGCGGCGCTCCAGTGCGCCTTCCGGGTCAACCAGGATGTCGGCGATGTTCTGGACATCACGTACTTCGGCTGCACCCTTTCTAACCTCGAGCAACGGATTGTAACGGGCGCTTTTCGAGTCCGTCGGGTTGAACAACAGACAATGTGAGAAGCTTGCCCGCCAGCCGGAGGTCAATTCCCAGTTTTCACCTTTGATGTCATGCACCACCGCCGACGAGGTCCATGACAACAATGTCGGCAGCACAAGCCCGACACCCTTGCCCGAGCGCGTCGGCGCAAAGCACATGACGTGTTCCGGCCCATCATGGCGCAAGTAGTTTTTCTCAAGCCGGCCAAGAAATACGCCCTTGGGTGTGCAAAGGCCGGCTTCCTTGATCTCGCTCGCCGTCGCCCAGCGCGCCGAGCCATAAGTTGTCACGAGCTGATTTTGCCGGGCCCGCCACACCGAGTTGAGGATCGCAAACAGCGCGCCTGCGACACCGCCACCTGCAGCGATGGCGCCACCCTCTTCAAAGATTTCGGGAGCGTAGACCTCGTAAGCGTACCACCACTCGAACAAGCGCCAGGGCAGATAGACCGGATACTCCGCAACGACGAACCAGGGCGCACCAAGCCGCTCCTGAAAGCCGAGAGCTGCCGCGGTCCATTGCGTTGCTCCCCAGGTCGATACGATGACGATGCCAAACACGATCATGATCTGACCGACGTAGATTCTTGCCGGATACATTTGCCGCCCCATTCGCCCACGCAACGTCGACGGCGCGATGAAGACGGTGAAAGCGGCAAGGCTTCAATCGAAATAAAAACTTGCGCTGACAATGAGCGCGAGGTTGATCATGGGCGATCAATCTCAAGGACCTGCAGATCAAATTTGGTGCAGCATCGTCCAGTGCTTCAACAGCCTGTGAACCATTGGCGCAAATGCGATCTCGTTTCCGGATCGTCACCACGACCAGGCGATTTGGTCCTCACTGCGGATGAAATGACGTGTGAGTCGCCCTGACGTGGAATCGCTACGATACAATGTCGTATGATCAATCTTGTTCTAGTTGTACGCCGTCGCTGCACACCAGGCAGCGTCGCTGCCTCTTCTGTGCCAAAGCCATCAGCAGGCCCAAGCCGCCGCTATTTTGGATGAAGCGTTGATGCTTTCTGGTTGGCGGGATTATCAGCAAATTCGTAATCGGCTGGGTTGGAACCCAGCTCGGTAATGCCCTTGGCGAGTTCGGTCCGGAACGAACTCTGAAAGTCATCGCCATAAGTCGCGATGCTTGTGCGGATCGCCACCCGCCAGTGATCGCCGCGATCCCAGGCTTCCACATAGGCAGAAGCGAGATCGGCATGCTGCCGGTTCGCGATCATCGCTTCGATCATTGACCGAGCCTGAAGCCGGTCCTTCGAGCTCTTGGCGGTTGCGTCGCGATCCGCCTTCCGCCGCGATCCGACAATCAGCTTGTGAATGGCGTAGCGTTCTGGAGATGGGATCAACACTGGCACGCCTGCGCCGTGCAGTAACACTGCGCGGATCGGCTCGTAGATCAAATAGTCCAGGAAGCGTAGCGGGATTGCCGCCGCCCCGCCCAAAGCCGGCATCGGGACTGGCTTGCCAGCCTGGTCATCGGACCACTGATTTGGAGTCAGAAATTCCACCTTGAACTTGTCCCGCGAGACGAACTGGGTGGAGACCCTGCCGTCGGCCTGGCTTGGTATCTCGCGGAAGGTCCGATCGACCTCGCGAAGCACCTCAAGGATGGGCGGCATGGAATCTTTGACGGCTACCGAGATCTCGTGGAATTGAGCGAAGTCGGCGTCGCCGGTCTGCATGGCGACCGCGTCAAGCCGTGCGCCGAGCACGGCGGAGTAGCATTGGTAGGCAACGGTCCCGACGAGCACGCCCCTCATGCGGAAGAAGCCGGCCTTCGCCAGTGCTTCCACCACTTGGCCAGTCATCGGCAAAGGACGCGGCAGATAGGCTTCGCGCGTCAGTGTGGAAACGAGACGGCGGCGTCCTTTCAGGTCGGCCTTCAGATCCTTGAACGCCTCGACCCTTTTGGTGATTTCTGGATCGTCGACCGGGCCGACGTAGCGGCGGTCCTGAGCCCCGCCTTCGGGCTTGGGCTTGTCGAAGTACCAGTATTTCTTGTTCTTGACCGCGACGGCCACGAACCTGCCGTCAGAGGCAAACTCGGTCGTGAAACTCTCGTCGAGACTGCGCTGGACCAGTTCGGAATAGAGCGTCTGATAAATGATATCGAGGCGCTGAGCGGAAGCCATGGCGTACAACCCTTTATACTATATCTGCGGGAATAGTATAACGACAGACACTAGAGTGCAATCGATTATACTAGACTCGCAGAATTAGTATAATAATATGCAAAATCAATGCTTTATATAGATAATATGATCTTAAGCTGCATTAGAGACCTAATCCGCGCTTTTGTCCTACTGCCCAGGAAATTCCCTCGCCACCTATGACCCCGGACACTGTCTGCCCCTCGGCCCGCTCAAGCACCGGCCGCCACAGCACGAGACTGAAGTCGTGCGCGCGCTCGATCAATGCGAAGCGACCGCTGCTCAGCGTCAGCATACGGCGGTAGGTGCCGGTGATCCGATCGCCAGGTTTGGTCTCGGCATAATCAAGGCCGGTCTCGCGCGCCAAGCGGGTCCCAACCTCGGCTAGTTCCCGCCGCTCCAGCGTTTGAAGCAGATTGCGAGCGTAGGCGATCCGTCCGCCCTCCTCGCGCGCAAGGCCTTGCTCCAGCAACCACTGACGCCGCAAGCGAAGCGCCCCCTCGAACTCTGATCCCAGTCCGGTCGATGCCATCACTTCCGGCGATCTGGCAACGAGTTGCTTGTCGAGCCAGGTCGAGCCGGAGGAGCCGGGCAGTTCTTCGAGGCCCTGCCAGGATAGCACCGCGATCCGCGCCGGTTTCAGCGACCGCTGTCCGGCCTCAAACTGACCTGCGCGTTCAACATGATCCATACCCACGGTCCAGTCACCACTACTTGAGCGCTCGGCCAGGCCTTGCCGCCGCATGGCTTCCAGCCGGCGGACATGAGTTTGAATGTACTCCCCGGACGCCCTTGGATCGAACTCACGATGCCGCTCGGGGCTGTAGACGCCTTGATTGCGACGTGCGACGTCGGCGATGGTCCGGTCGACATCGCGCGCGCCGACGTCGCGCGCACGAATCTCGACGATCGTATTTCGGATCAGGGGGTCGTCGCTGGCCTGCCTTACACCGAGATCCGCGTAATGTGTTCGGCCATCGATCCCGTCTACGATCACGTATCGGCGGTCGTGCAATTCGTCAGAAACCCCTTCTGCGACCAGCCGCCCGATCACCCGACCCGCGCCGGCCTGCCCGTCGAAGATCACATGGTCGCCGGCGGCCCGGTGGATCCCCGCGGCTCTCAGATCGCGATGCATGGTCTTGATGATGTCGCCGCGCTCCCCCATCCGCCGCAACGCTGGCTCCATCTCCGGCATAATCTGCCAAACGCCGGCGGTAGTTTCCTCGGCCAGGCCCATCTGCTCCAGCATTCGCAGCCGTCCTATACGCATGGCATGCCGCCTCGGGTCGCGCTCAGGCTTGGCGGCAAGACTCAAGGTCCCCTCGGCCGCGTCCCGCAGGATCGCACGATCAAGCCGGGTAAAACGCTCGGCGCCCACTTCGTTCTCCAGCTTGCGCAATGCCTCCAGCTCGCTCTCCGGTCCAAGCTCCCGGGTGATGAGCTCGCTGGCGCGCGCGCGGATGCCATGACCGATATAATCGCGCGCGATAACCAGATCCTTGCCCTGGTCGTCCTTGCCACGTACCACGATGTGGCTGTGGGCGTGGCCGGTGTTGAAGTGATCGACGGCCACCCAATCGAGGCTCGTGCCAAGGTCGGATTCCATCTGCCGCATGAGCTCGCGCACGAACGGCTTCATATCAGCAAGCTCACTGCTGTCTTCCGGGGCGACAATGAACCGGAACTGGTGGCGATCTTCTACGCCTCGTTCCGTGAACGCCTTGCCGTCGGCCCAATTGCTGCCGGCATCATACAACTCGCCGGGATGGCCCTCCCGGGTAACGCCATCGCGCTGGATGTAGCGTAGATGCGCCCTTGCAGCACCGTTGTCGCCCGTCTTGATCCGGACAATACGTGCCTTGACGACGACCCTTCTCGCACCCGGCGGACGTCGGCTGCTCGATACCGTCCCCTGGGCATGGCCCCGGCCGATCCGCGAGCCGATGAAAGCCGACTGTCTGTGCGCGTGCCCCGCGCCGGCTTTTGCCACGATCTTGCGGACGCGCTTGACGTAGCCGACGACTTTGCGACCTCGGCGGTTGCCGATCCTGCCGAGCCTGACCCTGAATTCATCGTCGGTGTCCGACATTGCCACGCCCTGCCATTGCGCCGGTGCATGTGAGTGCTCGGCCACCTCGTTGCAAGACGCAGACGCATTTTGCCAATCGCGCCAAGGCGCTCCTGCCTCTTTGGCGACAACGCCGTTACGGCTGGCGACAATTCTTGGATGTGCAGACAACGACTTGGGCGCATTCAGGCGCCAGTGCTTTTATCTTGCCCTCCCGCCCACGTTGCCGATCTATCCTTTTGA
This sequence comes from Bradyrhizobium sp., assembly GCA_050726155.1. Classification (GTDB taxonomy): domain Bacteria; phylum Pseudomonadota; class Alphaproteobacteria; order Rhizobiales; family Xanthobacteraceae; genus Bradyrhizobium. The sequence goes on along the minus strand of JBOHIT010000079.1, from coordinate 4,445 downwards.
CAGCAGAATTCCAGACTACCAGCTGCACAGCTGATCCGACGTTCGCTCAGGAAACCCGCAAATCAAACGACTGGTCCCCACGTCGGGAAATCAGCCCAAAGCTCTTGTGACGCTGGACAACGATAGTTCTCTTGCTAGACTGCAACTTTAGATTTTTCATGTTCACACCTATCAGATCGGCTCCCGCGATGTTGTTTGCAAGGAAGATTTGTCTGTTCGTCTTGATCGCATTTTCATCGCTCAGTGAGCTGCATGCTGCCGATCAAACGCGCCCCTTCGGCTGGTTTCCGGATGAGTTGAAGGTCAGGCTAGAGAGCGACGGCCGCCGGATGGTTCTGCTGAATGACTACCGATTTATTGATCCAGGCGACGAGACCTGGACGGCCAAAACCGGTTCAACGGTGGATGGAGCCTCGATTCCGCAGCCTTTCTGGAGCTTCATCGGAGGTCCCTTGGATGGCGCGTTCCGCAACGCTTCCGTAATCCATGACTATTTTTGCATCACCCGAACCAAGACTTGGCAGGAGACCCATAAGGCTTTTTATAATGGGATGCGCGCCAACGGCGTAAGCGAGCTGAAGGCCAACGTGATGTACTATGCGGTGCTCGCTTTCGGGCCGCGTTGGGGGCTACAGGCCCGCAATAAGAACGTTTGTAGCGAGAACAACGGCAAGATCGAATGCGGAATTGTTGTCGTAAACGACGAGGAGCGGGTTGACGTTCCGACCACGCCCGAGGACGTGGCTGACGTTGCGGAACTTGAGAAAAAACTTCAATCTGGCGCTCAAATTTCTTTACCGGAGCTCGAGCAAATGGCCGTTAAGAAGGGCAATCCTCGCTTTCCGCGAGAGCTCAGGAAGTAGCAATCCGGCTACTCGGGCAGGAATAAAATGCGCCGTCTCTTCCCATCTATTGTCATGCTCGTCTTATTGTGGACGAGCGGCGCGTTGGCCGATGATGAGAATCCTGCTGACATTTCTACGCCACGAGAGAACCTCGCACGGCTAGCCAAGGATCCAGCTGCGCAAGGCAATCCTGAACGTTGCGATATCAGCCTCGTGGGCAAAATCGGCAAAGGAACAGCTAAGGCATTCAAAAAGATTTTTGGCAGTGAAGACACTACCAACGAATTCAACAGCCACACGGTGACGCTATGCCTTGACAGTACAGGCGGTCTTGCTTCCGAAGCGCTGGAGATTGCCAGGTTTATTGTTACCCAGCATGCCGATGCGATTTCCACGGTCGTGCAGAATGGCGCCGTCTGCCAATCCGCGTGCGCGCTGGTCTTTCTCGCCGGTCGGGAAAAGTCGAGGCTTGGGCCGTCCGTGGGGCGGTATTTGCATCCTTATGGCAAGCTTAAATTCCACCCGACGTATCTGCAAACTGAAAAGGAAAAGGACGAGGCAGAGAACACGGTCGATCTTTATCTGAAGAAAGAGGGAACCCGGGATCAGGTACTTGCGCAGTATTATTCGTCAGGCCTGCGCGACGTCCGTCAGATCATCCAGACTTACGGCGATATGACATGGTTTGCCGATTACATTGGCAAGCCGTTCGCCTCTGCAAGCCTTTTTCTGGAAGTCTTTTCACAAGCGCCGGACGAATGGCTGTGCATGGATTCGATCGATAAGGTTGGTCGTTGGGGCATAAGGCTCGTTGGCTATGAGCGAACTCTCCTCCCAAAGCAAAAATACTACAACGTATGTCGGAATGCCTATATCTGGGGCCACGATGAGAATGCAGTCGACAGCTGGCGCTCCAACGTTCCGGGCAAAGTCGCCGCGAGTTCGCCAAAGACCAAGATAGCCGGACGGAACAACGAATTGGATAATGGTTTTGAACATCGTTACATTGTAGACGTCGACTTTACCGTCAAGGCGAGCAAATGCGTCGTCGAAGAAAAGAACTGGGGCACTTATTCAACCTTTAAGGCCTATTTCCTCGACCCAAATGGAGGCTTGGTTTCCGGGATCTACGAGACCGCGGATGCCGGACTATTCTCGCCGGCGACACCGATTGCGGAATTGGGCAAACTGCAAGTCCGATCGACCAAGGAGAGCGCCCCACCAAAGCTCAATCCCGCTTTTCCTCGCTTTGCCAAGCGCCAGGATCGCGGAATGGCTTGCGAATTGAGACGACTTGAGACGGCCGATATTGATTCCTGCGAGGCCTATTGCACGAACAATTCCGAGTGTTTTGGGTTTAGTTACAACCGGTCAGCAAAGGTATGTTCGCTCAAGCATACGGCGTCGGCTTTGCGCTTCGACCCGCTCTGGGAAACAGGAATCAAACCGGGCATTCCGATCCCGAAGGATTCCATCAAAACCGTCACCATGGACTCGAGTCCATTTAACGATGCCGGCTATGTCCTGCAAGGCAAACTCTTGGACAAGAGCGCCAAAGAGAATCTGGATTCGTGTGCCGTGTCCTGCCTTGCTGACCAAGTGTGTCGCGGCGTCACTTTTTCAACGGCCAGCAGCCAGTGTTATCGGTTTGAACGTATAGACAAGGTCAGCAAAGAGACGACTGACCAGCTGCGTGACCGCTCCGGTGCGGTCGAGTACTCGGAAATTGCCGTAAAGCGACAGAAGTAGATATTTGAGCGGCTGCATTCTGCTTGCTTCCACCTTCCGGTGTTTCGCCAGCCAATCAATGTGGATCCCATGTCCATATCGGCTTGGCGACACCCAGCACATCGCACCGCATGACCGGTCCGAAATACCTGGAATCAAAGGACAGAGGGTGCGGCTGCAACAGGAAGAATTCACCGTCAATCAGCTTCATGCATCCCTCCCACTCAGGCAGTGGACGCCCCTGCCGATCGTTGTCGAAGGTCTCGGCGACGACCTTGCCGTTGATGGTGATCGCATGCACGGGATCTTTTGAACGGCAAACTTCGTCGCCGCCCAGGGCCCCGATTTGCTTGAGCAGCGGTATCGCCGGCGGCAGGATCCCGCGCGATACGATCATCAATTCGATCAATGGCGGCGGCTGGACCACCGCCGTCTCTCCGCGGTCGGGCAAGCGGTTCTCAAGGTAATAGAAGCCGAGCGGCGCGCTCCCCGTGGCATTGTAGATGACGAGAGGTGTGCGGTTTCCGAAGGAAACAAACATCAAGACGACGGAAGCCGACATCGCGGCCAATACGGGCATTTGCCGGCGCAGGCGTTTATGATCAATCCGCATCGGAAGTCGACCTCCTCTTGCTGGCCTGCGAGTAATCGACGAGGTCCTCGATGTGATAGCGGACGTAACGGCCGTGCTTGCGGTAGATAGGCCCCCTGCCCTGAACCCGCATCTTCTCGAGGGTGTTCTTGGTCAGCCGCAGCCAGGCCGCCGCTTCCACCGTGTTCAGAAAAGGCGGATCGGGCTCTTTTGCTTCGCTTTCGGCCATAGTCCCGCGCTCACTGTTCCGCGGCCCATCAAGGTGCGGTTACGAGCGCAAATGTCGTCAGAATTGGTCTGTCACGGGAGTGGCGAAGATCGGGATTTAGGAATTCGCCACCCCACGGCGGCAAAGATGGTCAAACCGGAAAGTCGAAACACTCAACCAAGCAGGTCTCTGTAGCCGCCCTTCATCAACTCATGCCCCTTGGCGACCAGCCGCCTGGTGCGGTCCTTGAGGAACTGGCTTGGGCCCAGCCATTCCTCGGCGACTTTCTTCTCGCCGAAGATGGCAATGGCAATCTGCCGATAGGTCTTGCCATCAAGGCTTTCATCGAGCGCGATCAGCGCGTGGTGAAGGCGTTCGTCGATGCGCGATGCAGCCTGGCCAGCGGCCGGCGGAGCCGGTTGCGTGAACCGCTGCAGGCGCTTGAGTAGTTCGGTTTGGCCGTTCAGATCGGCAAAGCCGTCGATCTCGAAGACGGGCGCAAAGGAAGATGTCAGGACCGCGACGTCGTGGATTTCGACGGCCACGTGGGCGCCCGGCCCCTTCATCAGGACCAGTGGCACGTCGTCGACACCGATCGCAGCGGTACGATCGGTTTTGAAGGTCGAGAGCGTGAACGGGATCGTATCTTTTTGCGTTGTCGCGGGCGCGCGGCGAACCCGGACCACCTGTTTCAGGGCAGCGCCATGCCAGAACACCGGGGCTTGGCGAGCCGCGATCAAGGGATCGGCGAAGGCGTAAAGTCCCCATCGTTCGGCGCGGGGAAAGCGACGCCGGAGCCGCAATAATTTGGTGCCGTCCGATAGCGTTATGTGCGGGATTCGCCGGGGTACGGAGCAACGCCAGTCCGTGGCGTAGTCCGGATTCCGGCGCAGAAATTCCCACGCCCAATCGCTTCCGTCATAGCCCGCGAGAACCTGCACGACGGCAGCGTCGCGCGGAAGGCCGTGCGGAGGTTCGGCATGTTCACGGTTCAGAAGAAGCCCCCGGCACGCAAGATAGCGATCAACTCGCGATGATCCTCAGTTGAAAATGGGGCGAGAGAACGGCCTCC
>JBOHIT010000078.1:0-4031 GCA_050726155.1 Bradyrhizobium sp. | reverse complement strand
GGTCCAGGATCAATTGCTGACGGTGCGCCGTCTGCTCGCCGCGCAGCAGGCCGATACAAGAAAACTCTCCGAACAGGTCGGCACCCTGACGGAGTCGATCGACGGCTTGCGACAGTCATTTGCGAGCGCCCAGGCGGCCGAACCGGCCGCCCCGCCCTCCACCCGGAAACGGTCCATCAGGTCGAGAGCCCACGCGGTAAAGCCGCGCGCCAGCAAGAGCGCCAAGCTCAAGCGCGGCCGGTCGAACGGCTGACCCTCACCCCGGACGCAGTCCGGGGCCGTCCCTTCAACCAGAACAACGTCGGACGAGCCCCCTCGGGATACCGCCGCGTGGTGACGCGCCGGACCAGCGCTTTCACGGCAGGAGCCCCCTGATCGCAATCGTCCGAGCTCGCCGACAATTTTGTCCGCCGAGTGTGAACTGGTTCACATATGCACGTCAGAATCCACTGCATGCTGAAGTTCACCGGATGGCGTGAGCCGATTTCAATATCCGGGGCTGGCAAGGTCGTTGACGGTATACTGCGTCGACGGCCTTGTTCTTTTGTGGCCCCATCGAACGCTCCGGTGCTCCGAACCCCTGATCAAGCGGCCCTCGCAGGCTGGTGATTTGCCTTTGGCCGACAATGTTTGCTGAATGCTCCTCCCGCGATCAGCTCCGGTTTTGATGATTCAGAACCGCGCCTAATCGACTGTTTTGACGCGTTTTCTCCTTGGCGGAAGCCCTTCGCCGGAAGGCGCGATGCAAGGAGCCTCCCCCATGAGCACCGAAACCCTGCTGACCTCCGATGTCATCGGACTGACAAAGGTTGCGCCATTCTCCCGCCGCGGCTTCATGACTGCGACGGCCGCCGTCACGGCCGGCTATACACTCGCTGCCGGGCCGGTGCGGGCCGACGTCATCAAGACCGACACCAACGGCCTCAACGCCGGCGATGCCCGGATCAAGGTGGCCGACGGCGAGATGCCCGGCTATTTCGCCCGCCCCGACGGCGTCGCCAATCCGCCAGTCGTGTTGGTAGCGATGGAGATTTTCGGGTTGCACGAGTACATCAAGGACGTGACGCGGCGCCTCGCCAAGCTCGGCGCGCTCGCCATCGCCCCGGATTATTATTTCCGCAAGGGCACCGACCTCACCAAGATCGCCGACATCCCGCAATTGTTGCCGATCGTGAATTCGAAGCCGGACGGCGAATTGCTGTCGGACCTCGACAGCACGGTGGCGTGGGCGAAGTCGCAAGGCGGCGACACCTCGCGGCTCGGCATTATCGGGTTCTGCCGCGGCGGACGGACGGTCTGGGAATACTCCGCCCATAGTCCCACGTTGAAGGCCGGTGCCGCGTTTTACGGCCCGCCCGTCGATGCGCCGAACCCGCTCTGGCCCAAGAGCCCGACCCAACTCGCGCCCGAGATGAAAGCGCCGGTGCTCGGCCTCTATGGCGAAGCCGATACCGGCATTCCCGTTGCCACCGTGGAAGCCCTGAAGGCCGCCCTGGCCGCGAACAAGAAGACCGCCGAGTTCAAGATCTATCCCGGAGAGCCGCACGGTGTCCACGCCGACTATCGCGCCAGCTATCGCAAGGAAGCCGCCGACGATGCGTGGGCGCAGATGCGGGCCTGGTTCAAGAAATACGGCGTGCTGAGCTAAAGCGTTTTGAGCAAATGTGAGACATCAAGAAAGGCGCGCAGCTCATTGGCTGCGCGCTCCTTTTTTGAGACAGCCTATCCGAAGCGATCGCTGTTGCGATGCGGCTTCGAGGCTGCCTGCTCGATTTCCCAGAGCATCCAGACGACGGCCGTTCCGAGACTGACGACGACACCCAGGAACACCAACGTCAAAGCCGGGGCTGTGAGCATGTTCAGCATCCCTGATGTGATGCAAGCGGCGTACCAGCAAACCAAACGCGGCCTCGGTGATAAAACACCGGGGCCGCCTAAATCAACCCGCTAACGCGGCAGGCCGGAATTAGTTGCAGACCTGGACCGGCTGCAAGCTCCAGCCATACGGGGTCATCACCCGCTGCTGAACGACGTAGCAGCCGCCGTCGCCGTAATAGTAGCCGTTGTCATAGCCGTAATTGGCGTAATACGGGTAGCCATCGTCATAGCCGTTGTAATAGCCGTAGGATCCGTAGAGTCCGTAGCCGAGGCCGGCGCCGACGACGGCTGCGGCGGCAATCGGAAATCCGCGATGCCGGAAGCCGGGACGGAAGCCGCCGCCGCGGAAACTATTGACGGCAAAACTGCCGCCGCGAAATGCGGCTACCGGAGGGCCCGCCGCACGGAAACCGCCGCCGATCGCCGCAGCGCGGAAGCCTCCGCCGCCCATTCCGACCCCGCCGCCCCGGAAGCCGCCGCCATGGAAACCGCCGCCGCCGCGAAAACCACCGCCGCCGCCAAAGCCGCCGCGGGCCGAGGCCGCGTCCGGCACCAGCATGGCGACCGATGCGACCGCGAACAAGGCGACCATCGTTTTGCGTAACATGACCGATCCCTCCTGCAAGAGAACTCGCTGCAAGCGAGCGGAAAACCTACTGCTTCCCTCGACAAATCTAGGACGCGTTTTCAGCAATCGCGTGCCTCGTTTGCTCACTTCTGCGCGACCCGGCCACGCGCGAACGCAGGTCGCTAGCAGCCGCGGCAGATGCCCTTCAGCCTGCGATCGATGGTCCTGTTTTCCTCATTGATGGCGGCATCGACATCGCCCTTCGGCGACGCCATCGTCCCGGTGCCCGCAGCACCGGTCGTGACCCCGGCTCCGGTGTTGACGCCCGAGCCCGAGGATTGAGCCGTACCGGCGCTGTTGGTCCCCGGCGACGGCGGCGAGGCGCTGCTGCTGCCGGCCGACGATCCGCTGGCGCTCTGCGCCAATGCGCTCACCGGCGCGATCAGGATTGCGATTGCCGCGATCGCGGCGGTCATGGTCGCTCGTTGCATCGGAAATCTCCTTTTCCGTTCAACGACGCCGTCAAGTCCTGGTTCCCGGCGAAACGATTGCCACCGGGCATCATTAGCCTGTATCCGTATCGGCGAACGGAGCCCGATGACGCTTGCGCAAACTGATCGCCTTTGACGACGATACGTTCGACAAGCTGAAGCAGCTTGCGCGCGACAGGATGGCGACAATCCAGGAATTGGCCGACGAGGCGTTCGCGGACGTGCTGAAAAAGCACGGTGTCCCCATCGATCTCAAGGATGCGCTGCGCAAGAGCGCCGGCATCTCCAAGGCAAGTTCCAGGGGAATTTCCAAGCCGGTGACGCCGAGCAAGGCGACGTCAGCCAGCTCGAAAAAAGCAAAGCGATGATCGCGCCTTAGCCGATCTTCTTCAGACCTTTTTTGAAGCGCGGGCCGTTGATGGCGTAGGACTTTGCCGCACGTCCCATCGCCGTCGCCTGTTCGGGCGAGAGTGTCCGGATCACGCGCGCCGGCGCGCCGATGATCAGGGAATGTTCGGGAAACTCCTTGCCTTCGGTGATGACGGATCCCGCGCCGACAACACTGCCGCGGCCGATCTTCGCGCCGTTCATGACAATCGACCCCATCCCGACCAGCGCGCCGTCCTCGAGCGTGCAGCCGTGCAGGATCACATTGTGGCCGACGGTGCAGTTCTTGCCGATGACAAGCGGAAAGCCGGGGTCGGTATGGCAGGTCGAGTTGTCCTGCACATTGGAGCCTTCGCCGATCTCGATCCACTCATTGTCGCCGCGCAACACCGCGCCGAACCAAACGCTGGCCGAACTTTTCAGACGAACCTTGCCGATGACGGTAGCGGTGTCCGCGATGAAATAGTTTCCGTCCGCGGGAAGATCAGGTCCCTGCCCGTCGAGTTCGTAGATCGCCATAACGAGATGTCTCCGTTCGCGGAGACCTTGGCATAGAGGCTGACGGGTGATCAAGCAAAGCGGCCGGCATACCTGAAGCGAACTTGCCTCCGGCGAACTTGCCTCAGGCGAGCAGCCCGGCAGCGCGCAGCGTCATCAGCAGGAACGTTCCAGACATCAGGCTCCAGAATCCCGCGAGCACCGTCGCC
>JBOHIT010000077.1:0-10956 GCA_050726155.1 Bradyrhizobium sp. | reverse complement strand
GCATGTAGCCGATGCCGAGATCGAATTCGTCCTTCGGCGTCGCCGAGGGCGGCAATGTCGTCAGCGCCGCGCTGGCGCCGGGCGCACGCACGGGCGGCAGCGCGCCGCCGGGATCGCGTGGGCTGGTCGCACCGAGATCGAGCGGTTCACCCGGCCCACGACCGCCGGGCGCGCCGACCGGCGCGTCATTGCCGATCGGCAGCTGACCGCCACCGAGGGCGCGCGGCGCCCCGGGCGCGTTCGGATTCTGGCTGGGATCGAAGGCATCGCCGCGGCGGCGGCCGGCTGCCGGTGGCGCGGCCGCTTCCTGCATGATCGGAGCGGGTGCCGCGATCTGTGGCTGCTCATAGGTCGGCTGGGCCTGCGGATAGCCTTGTTGACCCTGCGGATAGCCGGGCTGAGCCTGGGGTTGCCGGACCGGCGGATTGGGCTGTACCGGCGGCGGTGCTGCGGCGACGCTGGGCTGGGCCGCCGGAGGCGGGCCGGCGGGAGCCGCGGCCGCATTGCCGCCGAGCTGTCTCAGGCGATCTTCGAGCTGGCGGTTGCGATACTGCAGCTCCTCGTTCTGGCCGGTCAGTTGCCGCAGCTGATTTTCAAGCCGCTGGATCCGCATCTCCAGATCGGCATCGTCGGATTGCGCTGAGGCCTGCGAGGATAAAGCCAGCAATGCTGCAATCGCAGCGGCGCCGGTAGCATTAAAAAACCTGGATGACATTTTGCCCTGACGACGAAAATTCGGCGTGACATCGAAAGCCGAACACATTGAGAGAGGGAGTACGCCAGAATTGTGACTGGCGTTTCCGAATCCGATGCTGGATTTCGGTATGGTTTAGTACCAGCTTCAAAACAAGCAAGCGGCTTGGCCGGACGGATCGTTCATCTACGAGGGGATCAGGCCCATGCACGTATCCGTGAACGGGGTGCGGCTGTTCTTTGACGTCGAGGGCGCGAAATTCGTCCCCGACGGCCCGGTGATGCGGGAGAAGCCGGTGCTGCTGATGCTGCATGGCGGCCCCGGCGCCGACCACTCGATCTACCGGCCGGCCTATTCGGCGTTGGCCGATATCGCCCAGATCGTCTACCTCGACCATCGCGGCAATGGCCGCAGTGAGGACGGCCCGCGCGAGGGCTGGAATCTGGCGCAATGGGGCGACGACGTGCGCGCCTTCTGCGACGCGCTCGGCATCGCCGACCCGATCGTGCTGGGCGCCTCGTTCGGCGGCATGGTCGCGCTGGCCTATGCGACGCGCCATCCGGCGCACCCCTCCAGACTGATCCTGATCAGCACCGAGGCTACCGGCGGCTCCTACCGGGACCGGCGTGTGGCGCTGTTCGAACGCTTCGGCGGGCCGGAGTTGGGCGCGCTGGCACGCCGGCGGTTTCTGCAGCTCGAGCAGCCGTGGGATGAGGAGCAGCGCGTCGCCTGGCTGCGTCTCGCCATACCGGTCTACAGCCGCCGGCCGCGCGATCCCGATATGGCGCGCCGCGCCGTCAATCGCCCGGCCGTGGGTCTGCACTGGTTTGCCCGGCCCGGCGGCGAAAGCGACACCTTCGACCTGTTCCCGAACCTTGGCCGCATCCGGTGCCCGACCCTTGTGCTCGGCGGCGAAGACGATCCGATGCACCCGATCGAAAGCCAGGCGGACATCGCCGCCGCCCTGCCGCCGCATGTCGTGCAATTCGAACGCTTTGCCGGATGCCGCCACGGCGTCATGCCCGATGCGCCCGAGCGCACGCTGGCGGTTATCCGCGACTTCATAACGAAGCAGTAGGGCTTATTGACGCGTTTTCTTGGCGCGAACCGGCATCCACTTCGCTTGAAAACGCTACGCAACATAAAACCGGCGCCCGAAGGCGCCGGTTCTGAAACTCGGCCGTTGCAGTCGCTCAGGCGCCGGCGTTCAGCACCGTGACCGCGCGTCGGTTCTGCGACCAGCAGGAGATGTCGTTACACACCGCCACCGGGCGTTCCTTGCCGTAGGAGATCGTACGCATCCGGTTCGCATCGACGCCGCGCGAGGCGAGATAGCTGCGCACCGACTGGGCGCGCCGCGCACCGAGCGCGATATTGTATTCGCGGGTACCGCGCTCGTCCGCATGGCCTTCAATGGTGAAGGAGTAGCGGTTGTAGGTCTGCAGCCACTGCGCCTGCTTTTCCAGGGTCGCGATCGCCTGCGGGCTCAGCTCGGTCTGGTCGCTTTCGAAGAAGACGCGGTCGCCGACATTGACCACGAAATCCTGCTGGCTACCCGGCGTCGCAGCACTCGCCATCGCGCCCTCGGGGCCGACGTTATTCTTCGCACAAGCGCCCATCGACAGGGCTACCGCGAGCATTGCGGCCAGCTTTAATCCCTGGAGGATACGCATCTGATGTTTCATTCGAGAGCCTCCAACGCTCACGTTTTTCGACTGTTATCCGGTCTACAGGGCGATGGTTAAGCGAACGTTCCGTCAACCTTGATGGAACCTTGCCAGACCCGATCAAATGCCGACAAACCGTGAAAAGCGACCACGATGGTTAATGATTTGTAAATGTGGCGCGACGGTGAAGGCAAGCGCGGCCAGGGCCGAAATCAACCCTTTTGGGGCGTTCGACATCGAGGGCGGCGCTACAGAGGGGCACGGCTGGCCCCATGGCCAAAGTCCCGACAGGTCGGGTGGCAGGCTCGGATCGGCCCGGAAGGCCGCTGGATCAGGAGCTCGGGACGATCGAGGCGCGCTCGAACGAGGTAACGACCCCTGGCAGCGAAAACTGGCGCTCGCCGGCGCGCTGGAACAGCATCCGTCGTTCGAAGGCGCTGGAACGCATGAACGGGAAGCGCTGGAACACCCGGTCGCGAATATCGTGATAGTTGGCGGCCATCAGTCCGACCGGCTTGATCAGGCCGGGGAACAATTTCGGTTCGCCCATCGGGGTCTGTAGAAAAACCTTCCTGTAGAACGCCCGATGCTCGGGGCGGACATTGGCCAGGCCGATATCGGCGTTGAAATGGCCGCAGGCGATATAGCCGAGCCGCACGGTCACGTAAGGCAATTCCGGAAATACCCGCGCCTTGTCGGGATCGGCCACGAAGCGGGTGGGGTCGATGATGGTTTTGCCGCGATCCAGATGCGGGTGCAGCATGTCGGCGAACATTTCCGACGACGGGGAACCGCGCCATTCGCCGCTGAGCACGCTGATGCGGATCGAACTGTAGAGCTCGCCGCGGTAATAGACGCCGAACGTGAAGTTGTTCGGCTCGTCGTCGTAGCGGTCGGTGACGCGCTGGGATTCCGAGGGCAGGATCGCCCCCTCGCGCAGATAGGCCCGATAGCGCAGACGATAAATCTCGTCCTTCTCCTCGGGAGTTTCGGCGAGACGGTAATCTACATGTTCGAGGGGATCCGCGCTGCGTTCGGGAACTAAGGCGGTTACTTCAGCGGCGGCTCTCATTCATCACTCCTTGCGCCGCAACAACTTCTGCGGGCATGTGGAAAGATTAACAGCTCCTTAACGTTTGTGCAAAGGGATCACGCCGTTAAGGTTACCTGCGGAGCCACAATATCGTGACGGAGTATCCGGACTCTTACGGGATTTTCAGGCGATGGATCGCGAGGGAACCGCGACCAGCGGCTCGTCGGCGCGGCGACCGTGGGAGGCATTCAGCAACTGGCGCACCCGTACCGCGGGGACCGGACGGCTGAACAAATAGCCCTGCGCCTCGGTCACGGCGCCATCGGCGCTGATCAGCTCCAGCTGCTCGTTGGTCTCGACGCCCTCGACCACGACCGACATGCCAAGGTCGGCCGAGAGCCGCGCCACGCCACGCAGCAGCGTCAGCGGGCGATCGGTATCGATGCCTTCGAGGAAGGAGCGGTCGATCTTCACTTTCTGCAACGGGAAGTTGTGAAGATAGCTCAGGCTGGAATAGCCGGTGCCGAAATCATCAAGCGAGATCCGCACACCGAGCGAATGCAGTTGCGACAGCACGTCGTGGGTCAGCTGCGTGTTGCGGAGCAGTGAGGATTCGGTGATCTCGATTTCGAGGCGATGTGCCGGCAGGCCGGAAACCTCGAGCGCATAACGGACTTCACTGAGCACGTCGCGCTGATGGAATTGCTGCGGCGAGAAATTGACCGCGACGCTGACGGCTTCGGGCCACTTCATGCATTCCATGCAGGCCTTGCGCAGAATCCAGCGGCCGAGATCGACGATCAGTCCCATATCCTCGGCGACCGGAATGATATCGATCGGCGACACCGTGCCGCGGACCGGATGATTCCAGCGCAGCAGCGCCTCGCAGGTCGCGATCTTGCCGGATTTGAGGTTGACCAGCGGCTGATAGAAGAGCTCGAACTCCTCGTTCGCCAGCGCCTTGCGCAGGTCGAGCTCGAGGATGCGGCGCGCTTCGACGGTCTGCGCCATCTCGTCGCGGAAGAAGCAGAAGGTGCCGCGGCCGTCCGCCTTGGCGCGGTACAGCGCCATGTCGGCGTTCTTGAGCAGCGTGTCGGCGCTGACGCCGGTCGACGTCATGGCGATGCCGACGCTGGCGCCGATCTCGACCAGGTGATTGTCGATCTTGTAGCGCTCGCTGAGCCGGTCGACGATGCGCCGGGCGAGGCCCGCGGCGTCCTCGTGGGAATGGATGTTCTGCTGGAACACGACGAACTCGTCGCCGCCGAACCGCGCCACGAAATCCTCCGGCCGCAGCATTTCGCGCAGGCGGTCGGCGACCGCGCACAGCAACTGGTCGCCGCAAGGGTGGCCCAGGGTGTCGTTGACCTGCTTGAACTGGTCGAGGTCGACGAACAGCAGCGCCGAGAGCTGCTCGGCGCCCTGCTGGACCGCCAGCAGGCGGCCGATCTCGTCGCGGAAATTGACCCGGTTGGGAAGCTCGGTGAGTTCGTCGTAGCGCGCCAGATGGCTGATGCGGGCTTCCGCATCCTTGCGCTCGGTGATGTCCTCGACCAGCACGACGGTGCCGCCGCCGACCATCGGCTGGAAGGTCCAGGACAGCGCGCGGTTCTTGCTGAAATCCGGATCGGTGGTGATGATGTCGCCGGCCTGGGAATTCTCGACTTCGCGCAGGATCAGCTTGGCGCTGGTCGCGGAAATCGCGCCGGCGACGACGCAGGCGCTGCAGATGTCGGAAACATTGGCGCCGCGCTGCACGAAATCGTCGGACAGCATCATCATTTCGCTGAAGCGGTGATTCATCACGGCCAGGCGGCCGTCGGCGCGGAACATCGACAGGCCGTGCGGCATGTTGTTGAGCGCGGTATCGAACTGGCTCGCCAGCGCCGCCTCGCGCTCGCGAGCGATCAGTGCGCGGACGAAAATCTTCTGCAGGCTGCTGGAGATGTGCTTCAGCGCCAGGAAAAACAGCACGTTCAGCAACGCCATGCCGATGTAATAGGGACTGCCATGCAACGCCAGCGCCACCGTCAGCGGGCCGCAGGCCAGCAGCATCTGCACGTGGAAGATCCATGGCCGCCCGTAGGTGCGGCCGCCGCCGGCCGCCACGTAGCAGAGCGTCACCGACGTGACGATCATGTGGGCGACGGCATCGCCGCTGCCAAGCAGGGTGACGAGGCACCAGAGTCCGAGCGCCGCCGCATACAGCATCGCGCCGAACTGGTAGCGCACTTCCCAGCGCGCGACGTCGTCAGGCGACAGGCTGCCGCGAAGCCGCTGATACTGGCGGGTGTCGAGAGCGCGTAGCGCGCCGGTGACGATGAGCAGCGCGACGCACGGCCATAGCCACGGGTTGCCGGTCTTCAGCGCAGTCATGAGGGCGGCGACCGCGGCGCACAGCGCGCCGGCGAACATCGGTCCCGGATCGGTGAATAGCGAATCGATCAGCGCCGCGTAAATCGACGGCGACATCTTCTGATCGGACTCTCCGCTCTGGTTTGCGAGCTGCATGTGAGGTGTACGCCGTCCTGTTCGGATGCGTAGTCTTACCCGTCGCAGATGAAGTCTTTCTGAGGGAACATCGTTACCGAAACGTTGCCGTGCGATTCAGGTTGTGGAAATCCGCCCGAAATATCAGCACGCTAGGCAATGTTTGCCGATCGACGCCGCGCCCGTGCGACCCCCTCCCGCATGGCTCACGACAATAGCGGCGACCACGCCGGATCGGAGGCGAAGCCGGGTGTTGGAACCCGCAATTCGTTGCGGCCGGAGATGTCGACGGTGAACAGCGACGGTCCGGCGTTGCCGCCGGGCTCGCGGAAGAACATCAGCACGCGGCCGTTCGGCGCAAAAGTCGGGCCTTCATTGTGGAAGCCCGAGGTCAGGATGCGTTCGCCCGAACCGTCGGTCTTCATGATGCCGATCGAGAACTGGCCGCCGCCCTGTTTGGTGAAGGCGATGTAGTCGCCGCGCGGTGACCACACCGGCGTCGAGTAGCTGCCCTCGCCGAAGGAAATGCGCTGCGCGCCGCCGCCGGTCGCCGGCATCACATAGATCTGCGGCTTGCCGCCGCGATCGGACTCAAAGCAGATGCGGGCGCCGTCCGGCGAATAGGACGGCGAGGTGTCGATTGCCGGCGTGTCGGTGAGGCGCGTCGTGGTCTTGGAGCGCAGGTCCATCACGAACAGGTTCGAATTGCCGCCCTGCTGCAGGCTCATGATGACGCGCTGGCCGTCCGGCGAGAAGCGCGGCGAGAACGACATGCCCGGGAAGTTGCCGACGATCTCGCGCTGCCCGGTCTCGATGTTGAACAGATAGACGCGCGGGTCGCCCTGCCCGAACTCCATATAGGTGATTTCCTGGGTCGACGGCGAGAACCGCGGCGTCAGCACCAGGTCGGAGCCCCTGGTCAGGTAACGAACGTTGGCGCCGTCCTGATCCATCAAGGCCAGCCGCTTGACGCGGCGTTCCTTGGAGCCGGTCTCGTCGACGAACACCACGCGGCTGTCGAAATAGCCCTTCTCGCCGGTCAGGCGCTCGTAGATCTGGTCGGAGATGATGTGCGCTATCCGCCGCCAGTATTCCGGCGAGGTGAAATATTGCTGCCCGGTGAGCTGCTGGCCGGTGTTGACGTCCCAGAGGCGGAATTCGGCCTTGAGGCGGCCGTCGCCCTGCCGCGTCATGCGGCCGGTCACCAGCGCCTGCGCGTTGATCTGTTTCCAGCTCTGGAATTGCGGCGCCTGATCGATATTGGCAACGCGTTCGATGAAGGCGGCCTGATCGATCGGCGCAAACAATCCGCTGCGCTTGAGATTGTTGGTGATGACCTGCGACACGCCGACGCCGACCTCGGTATCGGCCGGTGTACCCGCCACGAAATTCGGGATCGCGATCGGGAGCGGCGTGAATTCGCCTTCGGGTACGATGATGCGTTTCGGCGCCTGGCTAAAGGCATCGCGGCCGCCCATCAGCACGCCGGCGGCGGCCATTCCGGTGATGATCTGCCGGCGGATCGGGCGAAACAGCATGTTCGGCAATCCATCTATGTCAGTCATCGCTTCGACTTTGCTTATCTGTAAATGGCCAACGGGTGATCGCCTAATGACAAAACCTTCAGGTCTTTTGTTCGGTGAACACCGGCGCGAAATATTTCCATTCCTCGAAGAACGCCGCCGGCAGTTTGTACGGCTGGCATTCGATGATCGCGCGCAACGCGCTCTCCTGATAGACGCGCAGATAAGGCGTCCCCGGCGTTCCTTCCGGAACCGGCATTCCCTCAAGGGTGCCGTCGCGCTTCAGGCGGATGGCAAACGCCGCCTCAGGCTTCTGCGACTCAATGCCGCCATAGGGCTTCTTCCAGCAGCGTTCGACCTGCTGCTTGAACATCGAGCCCCAGGTCGCGGAATTGTCCGCCGCCTTGCCGTGGGCGAGGCCGAGCGCGGCGTTGGAATTCAGCGTGTCGCCGGTGGCGGCGTTGCGGGTCGGGTCGCGCTTGTCGAGCAAGGCTGCGATCTTCGACTGGTCGAAAGCCCGCTCGGTCTTCGGCTTGGCGGGCTCCGGCGGTTTCGCGGCCTGCACCACCGGCTTCGGCTTCTTCTCTTCCTTCTTGATGGCTTCCGCGATCGGATCGACCTTGGGCGGATCCGGCTTCTTCTCCGGCTTCGGCTCTTCCTTCGGCTTTTCGGCGACCTTCGGCGGATCGGGTTTTTTCTCGACCTGCTTTTCTTCCACCTTCGGCGCCGGCGGCGGCGAGGTATCGGTCACAACCGGCGCCTTCTCGGTCACCTTGCCGACCGCGTCATCGACCGGCTTGGCCTCGGCGACCTTGTCGACCAGCGGCTTGGGATTGTCCTTCTTGCCAGTTTTCATCCCGGCCATGATGTGGGCGAGCTGGTCGGGTGAAACCACGTCGACGGGAACGGATTCCTCCGGCGTCATCTCGAACGCCTTGGTCGAGAACGACACCAAACCCCACCCCAGCACGAGGACGTGCAGGACGATCGACGCGGCCAGTGTCTTGTCGACCTTGATCTTCACTTCAGCTTTCCCGCTCCGCCGTCATCGCTCGCCATTCCCTTCGCTCACGAGCCGCCTTCGGGGATGATCACGATGTTCGCCTTGAAACCCGCGGTCCTAATATACCCCAATAATTTCATCATATCCGTGTAGCAGACGTCTTTATCGCCGCGCAGGTAGACCACGCTTTCGGCTTCCGACCGGGTTTCCCTGATCGCCTTGATTTTGGGCAGCAAGTCGGCGGCCGGGATCAGGGTATCCCCCAGATATAATTCGACATTCGAATTGCAGGCGCCGCCGGTGCGCTTGACCGACAGCGTCAATGGCGGGGCGTTCGACGACAACGACTTGCCGCCGCTCGCGACCGGCAGGTCGATATCGATGGTCGACGTCATCAGGGGGGCCGCCACCATGAAGATGATCAGGAGCACCAGCATCACGTCCACCATCGGCGTGACGTTGATCTCCGCCATCACGGCGGCGCGGCGGCGACGGCGGCCACCGCCGCCTGCCGAACCTGCCATGTTCATCGCCATGATCGGATGCCCAAAATGCTCACGATTATTCGCTCCTCACGCCGTTTGTCCGGGAGCATGATCTGGTCCGAAAACCGGTTTCCACTTTTCGGGATCATGCCCGTTCGTCGATCTGGCGCGACAGGATCGCTGAAAATTCGTCGGCAAACCCCTCCAGGCGCTGGGCCTGGCGGTTCACCTCGGAAATGAACTTATTGTAGAAAATAGTCGCCGGAATGGCGGCGATAAGGCCGATTGCGGTGGCAAATAGCGCCTCCGCGATGCCCGGCGCCACCACCGCCAGCGAGGTGTTCTTCGAGGCCGCGATCGACTGGAAGCTCGACATAATGCCCCAGACGGTTCCGAACAGGCCGACAAACGGCCCGGCCGAGCCGACCGTCGCCAGCACCAGAAGCCGCCGTTCCAGTCGCTCGACCTCGCGGGCGATGGAGACGTTCATCACCTTCTCGATCCGCATCTGCAGACCAGCAAAGGATCGCGTCTGGCTCTCGAACGAGCGCTTCCATTCGCGCATCGCGGCGACGAAACACGCCGCCATCGACTGCGTCGGTTTGGCCGAGAGCGCGCGATAGAGTTCCTCGATCGACTGTCCGGACCAGAACGCCTGTTCGAAACGGTCCATCGCGCGCTTGGTGCGCGCATAGAGGAAGATCTTGTCGATGGCGATCGCCCAGACCCAGACCGAACAGGCGAGCAGCCCCAGCATCACCGATTTGACGACCCAGTGCGCCTGCAGGAACAGCGCAATCAGCGACACATCGGAAGCAGCCAGCGACAGCGACTGCGTTTCGACCTGCTGGGCGCTGGCGGCCGAAGCCGTCGCCAGAAGGCTTGTCAGCGCCACGAACTGAAGGAATTTCCTGACCACCAGATCGTATCCTCTCAATGCAATATTCCCAGGTCTTCCGGAGCGACTGGCTGCCGGTTCCACAGCCGCGCGTCGGGCGCGGCGAAAAATGCGCCAGCGCGAGAGCCTCATTGGTGTCGCATGGGGGGCCCGTCCAAAGCCGGGTCTTGCTTCCCCTGCCAACGTGTCAAAACGAGGGCTATTCGCGCGTCTTTACGTCCCTAACCAGACGCTAATCTTGGTTAATGCGAGGTTACCAAAGGGGAATTTGACTGCGGGAAATCGAGGCAGGCCGGGCGGTTACGGGCGGCTGGAACCGGGTTCCCACCCCTCCCCGTCATTCCGGGCTCGCGCTTTGCGCGCCCTCCGATGCGCAGCTGCGCATCGGAGGATGACGGAGAGACACACCTTCGCGATCTCGCGGCTTGGTACGCCCGAGCTTTGCCAGAATTTTCCGTGCCCTCAGAACACAGAGGGCGCAGGGAAGACCGGGTGCGCGCTGCACCCGTGGTCTCGCGTGCAATGTGCACAAAGAGTGCGCACACGAGCATACAGGTTCAGCGGAGAGCGTCCGGCCTTCCCTGCGCAATGGCTTTACGGCTTATAGCGAGCTCTCCCCGGAGAACGGCTCTTTTGCCTCCGTTGCGCCCTGAGAGGCAGTTGCCTCCAGGTGCATTGACGCCAGCACCGCGACGTCAGGACCACACGCCTTTGCCGTACGCGTCATGCGCCTCGTCTTGCGCACTTTCGCGTCCACCGCGACCCATCCCTCGTTGTGACGTTGGCCAACGCCCCTCTGAGTGGGATGGGATAACCAAGATATGAACCGGTTTTGACTTCTGATAAAGCGAAATATTTTCTATTTCGAGGCTTGACACGATTTCTGAATATCAGCAAGTGATTTGCCCGACGGGTTGATTTGTCATAGGCGGCCGTCATTGCCTGCGACAAACGCGAAGCGTTTGCGCACGGGAGCGAAGCGACGAAGCAATCCATGGCTTGGCTTGGTGCGATATGGATTGCTTCGCTCCGCTCGCAATGACGGGGTGAGAGCAGCGCTCTAATCCGCCGCCGTGGTGATACGGCACGCTGGTGGAGATTCTTAGAGCAACGGCCAGTCGTGGCTATGGGTCCCGGCCCCGTGCGCAATTGCGCACTAGGCC
>JBOHIT010000076.1:0-11397 GCA_050726155.1 Bradyrhizobium sp. | reverse complement strand
CCCTGCGCCCTCTCAATGTGAGGGCGGGAAGCTTCCAGCAAAACTCGGGCGCAACGCGCCGCGAGAAAGTGAAACCATATCCACGTCGTCCCGGGCTTGACCCGGGACCCATAACCACAGGGAGCAGTTTTGCGAAAGGTCTCTGCTACCGAGACTTCACCGAAAGATCACGCGGTATGGGTCCCCCGATGCGCAATTGCGCATCTGAGCGTTCACCGGGACGACAGCAGACATTCTCCCCAACCCTCGCAAACTTCATATCCTCAAACGCCGAGCCAGGTCAGTTCACCCGGAAGACCGCTGACGGCGAAGTCGACTTGCAGGACTCTTCTATGAACGGGATCGCGGGCTGCTTCGGAACTGTGAAGAATTGGCGTCGAATAGAGCCAGATGTCGCCGGCCTCGGCCAGACAAACGGCGGTGCCGCACTTCTCGACCACAGTCTTCACCTGACGCTCGGGAATCAAACCCAACCGATGCGATCCGGGCGCGATCAGAAGTGGCGCGTTCGCCTCCGGTACGGGATCGAGATGGACGCGCAGCGTCACCATGCCTGCCAGCAAATCGAACGGTGGCGCGACGTGTGCCAGTCCGCTCTTGACGGTCCATGGGCCATAGCCTGCGACTTCGACGCGTTCGACGACCGCGATCGTCCGGTCCTGATGCCAGGGAAGACCCCAGTTGGTCGAAGCAGTCTTGTCGAAAAGGATCGTTCTGACGGGATGACAGGCTTCACCAAGGACCGCAGCCGCCACCTTCCAAACCGGTCCCGATGGCACAAGAAATCGCCGGACCGCGGCGATCCCATGAAGCCTGATGCCCGCTTGATCCGGAGACAGATTGACGACCGAATCCAGGAGGCCCTGCAATTCCGACGCGTCGAGCGCCGCGCGCAGGCGCAGTGCGCCGACCTCGGCGAATATGGCAGCCTCATGTTCGGAAAGGCCTGGGCTCATCGCGTTACGCTCCTCCTACCCGATCGGCTTCAGCCCCGCCTCGATCGCCGCACGTCGCGGCTCGAGGAACGGCGGCAGCGCCAGTTTTTCGCCGAGCGTCTCCATCGGCTCGTCGGTGGCAAAGCCGGGGCCGTCGGTCGCAATCTCGAACAGGATGCCGTTGGGTTCCCGGAAATAGAGGCTGCGAAAATAAAACCGGTCGACCTCGCCGCTGTTGGGCACGCGCAGTTCGTTGAGCCGCGCCGTCCAGCCGTGATACTGCGCCTCGTCCGGCGTGCGGAACGCGACATGGTGCACGCCACCGGCGCCCTGCCGCGCCATCGGCGAAGCCTTGTCCTCGAGCACATGCAGCTCGGCGGCGGGATTGCTCTCGTTTTTTGCCTCGCCCATCGCGAAGACGTGAATATGCGCGCCGTGCGCGGCATAGTCACGTACACGGCGCATGTTCATGATTTCCGTCAGCACGAGCGCGGTGCGCGACAGGTCATGCACGGTGAGCACGATCGGACCGAGACCGCGGATCTGGTGCTCGACCGGCACTGGGCTGTTCTCCCATGGCGAGGAAGGCCCGGCGCCACCGTCGTCGACCAGAACCAGCCGCTGGCCTTCGCCATCCTCGAACGGCAAGGTCAGCCGGCCGTCGACCTCGACGACGTCGCGCATCACAATGCCTGCCGCCTTCAGGCGATCGCGCCAGTACCCAAGCGTCTTTTCGCCGGCGACCCGCAATCCCGTGCGCGAAATCGAGTTGGTGCCGCGCCCCTCCGGGGCGGCCGGAAAGTCGAAGAAGGTGAGGTCCGTTCCGGGATTGGCTTTGCCGTCGGCGTAAAACAGATGGTAGGCCGAGACGTCGTCCTGGTTGACCGTCTTCTTGACCAGCCGCATGCCGAGCAGGCCGGTGTAGAACGCCAGATTCTCGCGCGGCTTGGCCGAAATCGCCGTCAGATGATGAATTCCGGTCAGTTGCATGGCATCGACCTTATGGTGAGAAATTACAGACGCGGCGATTTGGGCCTTTGCCGGGATCATGTAGGATATAGCCTGATTATTCGCCAGCGGCACCGTTGCCGCCTGTTCCAGGGATCGCTGCCATGACCGGGCATCTCATAGTCACCGACGAAGACGCAACCCGCGTGATCACGCTGCGGCGGCCTGAGAAGAAGAACGCTATCACGCAGGACATGTACCGCGCGATGAGCGACGCGATCGATAAGGCGCAGAACAATCCGGACATCCGCTGCATCATCATCACCGGCGGGTCCGGCGTGTTCACCGCCGGCAACGACCTGGAAGACTTCCTCAGAGACGGCACCTCCAATTCCGACGTGCCGCGCGCCTCCAACGCCGCCAAATTTCTCTATTCGCTGGCGCACAACGTCAAGCCGATCATCGCCGCCGTCGACGGCGTCGCGATCGGCATCGGCACCACCATGCTGTTCCACTGCGATTACGTGCTCGCCAGCAAGACCGCGACCTTCTCGACGCCGTTCATCAATCTCGGGCTGGTGCCGGAAGGCGCCTCCAGCCTGTTGATGCCGCGCACCATGGGGCACCAGCGCGCGTTCGCGATGCTGGTGATGGGGCGCAAATTCACCGCCGACGATGCCCACGACGCCGGCTTCGTCAACGTCGTGGTGGCGCCCGGACATACCGAGGCCGAGGCGCGCAAGGTCGCGCGCGAAATCTGCGCGCTGCCGGCGGAAGCGGTGGCGATCTCGCGAAAACTGCTAAAGCTGCCGCCGGAAGACCTGACCCGCCGGATCGACCAGGAAGGCCATCTGTTCGGCGAACGGATGCGTTCCAAGGAAGCGATCGGCGCGTTCAAGAAGTTTTTCGAACGCAAGAAGGGGTAGAGGCAAGCGCGGGGCTTTCCACGTGATTGCGAGCCAACGGGTCGCGCGAATGCGCGCCCGATGATAAACTCCGCGAAGCAATCCATCGCGCCGCAAAAAGAAGGAATGGATTGCTTCGTCGCTAAGCTCCCTTGCACAAACGCTTCGCGTTTGTTGCAGGCAATGACGAGGAAACAGATCATCACCGGATATACTAGTGTCATGAACGTTCTTGTTCGTTCGATCCTCGCCTTGGCGATCACGGCCGCACTTGCATCGCCATCGCACGCGCAAAGCATCGCACCCGTCGATCTCCGTATCCTCGCGATCAATGATTTTCACGGCAACCTCCGCCCGCCGCCGGCCGGGATCCGGATCGCCGACCCCGAGGACAAAGCCAAAAAGACCTTCGTCGCCGCCGGCGGCGCCGAACACATGGCGACGCTGGTCAAGGAGCTTCGCGACGGTCACAAGAATACGATCTTCGTCGCTGCCGGCGATTTGATCGGCGCCAGCCCGTTTTTGTCGGCGATGTTCCACGACGAACCCACCATCGAGGCGCTGTCGATGATGGGGCTGGATATTTCCTCGGTCGGCAATCACGAGTTCGACGAGGGCAAGGCCGAACTGCTGCGCATGCAAAACGGCGGCTGCCACCCCGTCGACAAATGCCTCGGGCCGCATCCCTTCCCCGGCGCCAAATTTCGCTATCTCGCCGCCAGCACCTTCGAGAAGGCCACCGGCAAGACGGTGTTTCCGGCTTACGACATCCGGACGTTCGACGGCATTCAAGTCGCCTTCATCGGTCTCACCCTGAAAGGCACGCCGAACATCATCTCGCCGGAAAGTGCCGCCGGCCTCGAATTCCGCGACGAGGCGGAAACGGTGAACGCGCTGATCCCCGAACTGAAGGCGCGCGGTGTCGAAGCCATCGTCGTGCTGATCCATGAAGGCGGTCTGCCCACCGGCGACTACAACGAGTGCCCGGGCATCTCCGGCCCGATCGTCGATATCGTGAAGAAGTTCGACAAGGCCGTCGATATCGTCGTCTCCGGCCACACCCATCAGGCCTATGTCTGCGAGATCGACGGCCGGCTGGTCACCTCAGGCGACAAATACGGCACCATCGTCACCGCCATCGACGTCAAGCTCGATCCCGCCACCCGTGACGTCGTCAGCGCCAAGGCCAACAACACCATCGTCCGCACCGCGTCCTATGCCAAAAATCCCGAACAGACCGCGCTGATCGAAGCCTACGATAAAGTCGCGGCGCCGATCGCCAACCGTCCGGCGGGCTCGATCACGGAGACACTGTCGCGCGTGCCCAACACGGCGGGCGAAAGCCCGCTCGGCGACGTCATCGCCGACGCGCAACTGGCCGCGACCAGTGCCGCGGCGAACGGCGGCGCGGTGATGGCCTTCACCAATCCCGGCGGCGTGCGCATCGACATCACCCGCAGGGAAGACGGTGCGGTGACCTACGCTGATTTGTTCGCCAGCCAGCCGTTCCGCAATCAGCTGGTGACGCTGACGCTGACCGGAAAGCAGATCAAGGACATGCTGGAGCAGCAATGGTTCGATCCGAAGCGGCCGCGGATCCTGCAGGTCTCGAAGGGATTCAGCTATGCCTGGGACAACAGCAAGCCGGACGGCGAGCGCATCCTTAGCCATCGGATGTCGCTGAACGGCGCGCCGATCGACCCGGCCGCGGGCTATCGCGTCACCGTCAACAATTTCCTCTCCGTCGGCGGCGATGGCTTCACCGTGCTGACGCAGGGAACCGCGCCACGAATCAGCGTCTACGACATCGACGCGCTGCATGCCTATTTCCAGGTCAACAGTCCGGTCGGCCCCGGCCCCGCCAACCGCATTGTCCGAATCAACTGAGGCCGGTCTCGCGCCCCCGCGCCCCTTTTCGAGCGGCCGATGAGCGCCTAGATTGTGCGTTCGCTGCCCGCGCACGCCAGGATTTTGCATGACGCTGTTACTGACCCATTCCGCCTGTCTCGACCATCTGACACCGCCGGGACATCCCGAGCGTCCCGACCGGCTGCGCGCGGTCGCCGAAGTACTCGGCGAAGATCGCTTCAAGCCGCTGGTGCGCGGCGAAGCGCCGGAAGGCAGTCTCGATTCGGTGACGTTGTGCCATGGCGAGCATTATGTCGGCGAACTCCGCCACATCGCGCCTTCCAGCGGCCTCATCTATATCGACGGCGACACCTCGATGTCGCCGGGCACCTGGGAAGCCGTGATGCGCGGCGTCGGCGGCGCGGTGGCCGCAACTGACGCAGTCATGTCCGGCACGCAGCAGAATGCGTTCGTCGCGGTGCGACCGCCCGGCCATCATGCTGAAGTCTCCAAGCCGATGGGCTTCTGCTTCTTCGACAATGCCGCGATCGCCGCACGTCACGCCCAGCGCAAATACGGCATCGGCCGCGCCGCGGTGGTCGATTTCGATGTCCATCACGGCAACGGCACCCAGGATATCTTCTGGTCCGACCCAACCGTGATGTATTGCTCGACCCACCAGATGCCGCTGTTTCCCGGCACCGGCGCTTCCGGCGAGCGCGGCGAACATGACACCATCGTCAATGCGCCGCTCGCTTCAGAGGACGGCAGCGTCAAGTTTCGCGCCGCGTTCGAAAACCTGATCCTGCCGCAGCTGCAGAAATTCAGCCCCGAACTCATCATCATCTCCGCTGGCTTCGACGCGCATTTCCGCGATCCCCTCGCCTCGCTCAATGTGAAGGCGGAGGATTTCGGCTGGGTCACGCGCAAGCTGATGGATGTCGCCGACGCCAGCGCCGGTGGCCGGGTGGTCTCGGTGCTGGAGGGCGGCTACGATCTGCAGGGGCTGAAAGAGTCGGTGGCGGCTCACGTCACCGCATTGATGGGCGCCTGAAACCCCGCCACAATACGTCCGCAAAACTTCGCTTGATTCTGCGCCGGGGATTTGGGGCGCATCTGGAAACACAATATGGCCGAAAACACCCAAGTCGACGTCAAAAAGCTGAGCTTCGAGCGCGCGATCGAGGAACTTGAATCGATCGTCAAACGGCTCGAGGACGGCAAGGTGCCGCTTGAGGAATCGGTGGCGATCTACGAGCGCGGCGAATCGCTGAAACGGCGCTGCGAGGAATTGCTGCGGCAGGCCGAGGCCCGCGTCGACAAGATCACCACCGACGCCAGCGGCCAGGTCACCGGGACCGAGCCGCTCGACGTGCAATAATCGAGAACATTAGGCGAATACGGCGTTCGCCGCCCCGCAAACGGCCCGAATTAGCGACCGAAATAGCACCCGAATTAGCTCTTGGCGCGCAAAACGGCCTGATATAGTCCCGCCGACATCCGGGGACAGTTCGTGCGCGTTCAGCACCGCCATATCATCTACATACAAGGCTACGACCCGCGCGGGCTGGCGCAATATTACCGCATGTTCCGCACCGAACTGCGGAAGTTCGGGCGGCTGTACCAGCTTGCCGCCACCATGAGCCGGCCCAAGGTCGCGGCCGACGACGAGATGGCGTCCTGGACCATCGAGACCCGGGCGGACGACTGGCAGACCCGTACCAGCTACGATTTCCTGCGCTTCGAGGATTTCATCCAGCGCGACCTCGCCGCGCCGATCTGGCGCACGGTTTTCAACGCGGTGTGGATCTATTGGCGGCTGGTGTTCAACGGCACGATCGCGCGATTCACCAGGGCGAACTGGCGCTTCGCGGCCTTCATCACCTACCCGCATTTCGTGCTGTTGCTGGAAGCCCTGGGCTCGGCCGCTGTCGCCTTCGTCTTCGAGAAAGGCCTGGATGCGCTGGGTATCCCGGCGCCCTTCAGCATTGCCGCGGCGGTCGCGATCTTCGTGGCACTGCTCGGCACCATGCTGAAATACACCGAAAACAGCACTTACGTGCTGTATCTGCTGTCCGACTGGATCTGGACTTGGGACTTCGCGCACCGTGCCCGCCCTGACTGGGACCAGCGCCTCGACCGTTTCGCGCAGCACCTCGTCAATGTGGCGCACGCAAGTGACGCCGAAGAGATCGTCATTGTCGGCCACAGTTCCGGGTCGTTTCTGGGTGCCGAAATGCTGGCGCGCGCGCTCAAGCTCGATCCCGCGCTCGGGCGGCACGGTCCGCGCATCGTGCTGCTGACGATCGGCGGCAATTTACCCATCGTCGGCTTCCACGCGACGGCGAAGGATTTCCGCGAACATCTGCGCCAGCTCGCGGTCGAGCCCTCGATCGACTGGATCGACTGCCAGGCACGCAAGGACGTGATGAACTTTTACCAGTTCGATCCGATCAAGAGCCACGGCATCGAGGTCGGGAGCGCACGGCGCAATCCCACCATCGTGGCGGTGCGTTTCCGCGACATCGTCCGTGCCGACCATTACGAGACCTTCCGCTGGCAATTCTTCAAGGTCCATTTCCAGTTCGTGATGGCCAACGAACGGCCGCACGCCTACGACTTCTTCATGATCGTCTGCGGGCCGATCCCCCTGACCGCGCGCATGGCCGTTCCGGATGCCGCGCTGGCGGTGGCAACCGGCGATCCGGCGGCGCGCGAATGGGCCTGGAAGCGGATCGAAACCGCCCGGACCGGCCCGGCAGATGCCAATGATTTGGGCGACATGGAACCTTCGGCCCGCCGTAGCGGTTAAAAACCCGAGATTTTTCAGTCCATCGGATGGAACCCGACCGCCCCTGCGGGTTGGCTTTGGCCGCCGCTTTGGTGTAAAGCTGGGGGTTCTATGGGCTGAGGAGAGCGGCCTGCCGGAGATTTCTGACGGTAGTAAGCACTTCAAATAGCTAAGGAAACTGACCGGGAAGGGTTAAAGCTACCATCGTGATGCATATCGCATGGTTCGTTCCGGAGTGCATCTAGGCTTTCAAATCAGGTGTCGGCCTGCCGAGATGGCACCCGGCGTCTGGATTTTCGCTGCGCAGTTAACGCGCAACCCATCTCGCGTTGGGCCATTCGCCCCGACATGCAAAATTGGAATATCGCTGTGACCACATTTAGTAAGACGCCGCTTCTCGATACCATTCGCACGCCCGACGATCTTCGCAAGCTCAAGATCGACCAGGTGCAGCAGGTCGCCGACGAGCTTCGTCAGGAAACCATCGACGCGGTTTCGGTGACGGGCGGCCATTTCGGTGCCGGCCTCGGCGTCGTGGAACTCACCACCGCCATCCATTACATTTTCGACACCCCGCGCGACCGCCTGATCTGGGACGTCGGCCATCAGGCCTATCCGCACAAGATCCTGACCGGCCGCCGCGACCGGATCCGCACCTTGCGCACCGCCGGCGGTCTGTCCGGTTTCACCAAGCGCAGCGAGAGCGATTACGATCCGTTCGGCGCCGCGCATTCCTCGACCTCGATTTCGGCCGGCCTCGGCATGGCCGTGGCGCGCGACCTGTCCGGCGGCAAGAACAACGTTATCGCCGTGATCGGTGACGGCTCGATGTCGGCGGGCATGGCCTACGAGGCCATGAACAACGCCGGCGCGATGAATTCGCGGCTGATCGTGATCCTCAACGACAACGACATGTCGATTGCGCCCCCGGTCGGCGCCATGAGCGCCTATCTGTCGCGGCTCTACTCCGGCAAGACCTACCGCACGCTGCGCGAGGCGGCCAAGCAGATCAACAAGCGCCTGCCGAAGATCATCGCCAACCGCGCCAACCGCGTCGAAGAATATTCCCGCGGCTTCATGATGGACGGCGGCACGCTGTTCGAGGAACTCGGCTTCTATTACGTCGGCCCGATCGACGGTCACAATCTCGACCATCTGCTGCCGGTGCTGAAGAACGTCCGCGACATGGAAACCGGCCCGATTCTGGTTCACGTCGTGACGCAGAAAGGCAAGGGCTACGGCCCGGCCGAAGCCTCCGCCGACAAATATCACGCCGTCGTCAAGTTCGACGTCGCCACCGGCGCCCAGGCCAAGGCAAAGCCGAACGCGCCCGCCTACCAGAACGTATTCGGCCAGAGCCTCGTCAAGGAAGCACAGAAGGACGACAAGATCGTCGCCATCACCGCCGCGATGCCGTCCGGCACCGGCGTCGACATCTTCAACAAGGCCTTCCCCAACCGCACCTTCGACGTCGGTATCGCCGAGCAGCACGCGGTGACGTTCGCGGCTGGTCTTGCCACCGAAGGCTACAAGCCGTTCTGCGCCATCTACTCGACCTTCCTGCAGCGCGGCTACGACCAGGTGGTCCACGACGTCGCGATCCAGAGCCTGCCGGTTCGTTTCGCGATCGACCGCGCCGGTCTCGTCGGCGCCGACGGCGCCACCCATGCCGGTTCGTTCGACAACGCCTATCTCGGCTGCCTGCCGAACTTCGTGATCATGGCCGCCTCCGACGAAGCCGAACTGGTGCACATGGTCGCTACGCAAGTTTCGATCAATGATCGCCCCAGCGCGGTTCGCTATCCCCGCGGCGAAGGCCGCGGCGTCGAGATGCCCGAGGTCGGTATTCCCCTCGAAATCGGCAAGGGACGCATCGTCCGTCAGGGCAGCAAGATCGCGCTGTTGTCGTTCGGCACGCGGATGGCCGAATGCGAAAAGGCGGCCGACGAACTCGCCGCGCATGGGCTTTCCACCACGATTGCCGACGCCCGCTTCATGAAGCCGCTCGACGTCGATCTGGTGCTGAAGCTGGCGCGCGACCATGAAGTGCTGCTCACGATCGAGGAAGGCGCGATCGGCGGCTTCGGTTCGCACGTCATGCAGTGTTTGTCCGACAACGGTATGCTCGATGGCGGCCTGCGGATGCGCGCGATGATCCTGCCCGACGAGTTCATCGACCACGATTCGCCGAACGCGATGTATGCCCATGCCGGCCTCGACGCCAAGGGCATCGTTGCCAAGGTGTTCGACGCACTCGGCAAGGACTACAAGGCCGAGACGGTCAAGCTCGCCTGAGATTGCTGCGCAACGCTTTCAAGCGAAGCCTGCCCCGGACCTGATCCGGGGTAGGAACAACTTGCGTCGAGAGAACGCGTCATAAAATGGCCCGGTAATTCCATGAGAATCTATCTTGCAGGTCCCGATGTGTTCCTGCCGGATGCGATCGCGATCGGGCGGCGCAAGGCCGAGATTTGCGCGCGCCATGGCCTGGCCGGGCTTTATCCGCTGGACAATGCGGTAGACCTGTCGGCCGGCGACGCGTCGCTCACGATCTTCAAGGGCAACCAGGCGATGATGGATGCGGCCGACGCGATCATTGCAAACCTGACGCCGTTTCGCGGACCTGGCGCCGATGCCGGCACAGTCTACGAACTCGGTTACATGGCCGGTCGCGGCAAGCTTCTCCTTGCCTACAGCAACGATCCGGCCATCTATGCCGAACGCGTCGCGCGATTTGACGACGTGACGAAGTCGCCGAGCGGCCAGTTGACCGACAGCAACGGACTGATGGTGGAAGATTTCGGCTGGCCGGACAATCTCATGATGATCCACGCGCTCGACCTGCATGGCTGTCCGCTGGTGACCCCCAAACAGGCACCTGCGGATATCTGGCACGACCTCGCGGCGTTCGAGGCCTGCGTCGGTCTGGCGGCGGATCGCGCCAAAGGCAAATCGAGCTGAAATTGGCTGACACGAACGACAACAAAACTTCTCCCCGCAAGCGCGCGGACGTGCTGCTGGTCGAGCGCGGCCTGTTCGAAAGCCGGGCCCGCGCCCGCGCCGCGATCGAGGCCGGCGGCGTGACGGCCGAGGGCAAGCCGGTAGCGAAGGCGTCCGACCTTGTTGCCGCCGACGCTGACCTCTCCGCGCAACCCGCGCATCCCTATGTCTCGCGCGGCGGCGTCAAACTGGCGGGCGCGCTGGAACAATATCCGATCGAGATCGAGGACCATGTCTGCCTCGACGTCGGCGCATCGACCGGCGGCTTCACCGAGGTATTGCTGGCCAATGGCGCCAGCCTCGTATTCGCGATCGACGTCGGCCACGGCCAGCTGCATCATCAGCTGCAGGGCCATCCCAGGATCGTGTCGATGGAAGCGACCGACATTCGCGCCTTCGAAGGCAAGCGCCTGCCGGCGCGGCCCGACATCGTCGTGATCGACGTCAGCTTCATCTCGCTGAAGGCGGTGCTGCCGGTGGCGCTGTCGCTGGCGGCGGCCCCGATGCATCTGCTGGCGCTGATCAAGCCGCAATTCGAGGCGGCCCGAAAACATTCCAAACGCGGCATCATCCGCAATGCGATGGTGCATCAGGAAATCTGCGACGACATCGCAGCGTTTGCGACCGCGCAAGGCTGCACCGACATCCAGGTATTCCCATCCTCGATCACCGGCGGCGACGGCAACATCGAATTCTTCCTCGGTGCGCGCCGTGGCTGAACCCGAACAGCTCGTGATCGACCATGTCGGCCACCGCGGCGATGGCGTGGTCACGGCCGGCGGCATCAACGTCTACGTGCCCTACGCGCTCGGCGGCGAAACGGTCGAGGTGGAGCAAGCGCCTGGTCATCCGGATCGCCGCCGGCTGACCAAGGTCGAACGCGCCAGCGCGGAACGCATAGAACCATTCTGCTTGCATTTCGGCGTCTGCGGCGGCTGCGCGATCCAGCACTGGGAGGCCGAGCCGTATC
>JBOHIT010000075.1:0-7372 GCA_050726155.1 Bradyrhizobium sp. | reverse complement strand
ATTCTGTTCTGTCATGATTTATTGTGACCCGTCGGATCCAGCTGCTGACAATGCGCGCGGCGTCTCTTCATTTGCGGCCATTGATGATCGCCTTTGCGGACGCCACCGCCTCCGGGTAGACGATCTGCTTCTTGCCGTCCTTCCACTGCACGAAGATCGGGCTGGTACCGTCCATCATGCCGTTCTCGCCGAAACTGGTGTCGCCGGGAATCATCGGCAGCACGATCTCGGGCGCGCCGGCCTTCAACTTGAGCGCACGGAACGCGGCATTGACCTTGATGGGATCGTCGGTGCCGGCATTCTCGAGAGCGCGGACCAGCATCCGGGCGGCCTGCACGCCGAACATGAAGCTCTGGTCGATATGCTGTTCCTGGCCGGCAGCCTTGGCCTCGCTGAGCGCCGATTTCAGACCGGGCAGATTACCGTCGCTGGAATAGAAGGCGAGACCGAACGACTGCGTCAGCGTCTTCTCGGCAACCTCGGCGCCGAGGGTCGACCACAATTTGTCGTCGCTGAATCCGGCCGAGCCGCCGAGCCAGATCGGATCATTGTAACCCAGGTTGAAGCGGGCGCGGTGCAACAGCATGCCGTCCTGGAAATACACGACCGAGATCACCGCATCGGGCGCGAGGCTCTTCAGCCGCAACACGATCGGCGTCATGTCCTTGACGGTGGGCTCGACCGCGATCGATTCCACAACCTTGATGCCCTGCGCCGTCAGGGCCGCGGCCGCCGTCTTCGAGACGACCTGGCCGTAGTCGTTATTGGCGTAGGTGATCGCGACGGTGTCGATCTTGGCGCCCTGCTTGCGCAGCCACTGCACCAGATCGGCGTAGCCCTTGCCGAAACCCTCGGCGCTGATCGAAATCGTCGAGAAATACGGCGTCGTCGGCACGATCGTGGTCTGCAGGCCGACGCCGCCAATCTGGTATCGCTCCGCGACCGGCATGAAGGCCTGCGCCTCCGGCGTCGAATAGGGGCCTAGTACGAAGGAGACCTTGTCGTCCGACATCAGCCGGCGAGCTTCCAGCGAGGTCTTGCTCGCTTCCGAACCGTCGTCGGCCGTCACGAGGTTGATCTTGCCGCCACCGAGGCTCTTGATACCGCCCCCGGCATTGACCGCGTTGACTACCATCTCGATGCCGCGGGACACGCCGAGACCGCTTTCGGCGTAACGGCCGGTACGCGGCATCAAGACGCCGACCTTGACGTCCTTGGCGAAAGCCGGGGCGATCGAGGTCAACCCGATCAGGGCGGCGAGCGCGGCGGCCTTCCAGATGCGAAGCGTGTCGGTCATGATATTCTCTCCCTTGATGTGTCGCACGGTGGCCGGTTGAATCCGACCTCGCCGGCAGCGTCAGCTCTTATGTCGAAAGCGTCAGCGTGCCGGTGATCACCGGCGCGCCGTCCTGATTGATGACGGCAACCTCATAGGTGCCGTCGTTGGCTGCGCTCAGCCGACCGCTGGCAGTCACAGTATCGTTCTCGCGCACGGGCCGCACAAAGCGAACCTCCAGTTTCGCCGCTTCGACGGCGGCGGCGCCGTAGGTCGCTTTCAACGCCTGCCAAACCAGATTGAGCGAGAGCATGCCGTGCGCAATAATGCCGCGCATCGGTGTCGTCGCGGCGAAGTCCGGATCGACATGGATTGGGTTGAAATCGTCGGTAATCTCCGCATAACGCAGGATCGCGCCGCGATCGATCGTCTTGCTGCGGGTCACGAGTTCGGGGCGGTTGAATCGGTTCATGCTCATTTCGCCCATAGCGTCGTCATCAATCCGGTGAACAACAGGGTGCCATCCTCGCGCCGTGTTTCAGAGCCGAAGCGGATCCACCGCCGCTCGCTCCTCAGCTCCTTGGATTCGCAACTCAGGTCCGTGATCAGTCGATCGCCGATGCTGGGTAGTCGTGCGATTTGAAAGCGCTGCGCGCCGTGGACGTTGCCGGGCGGCCGCGGCAGCAAGATGTCGGAATAAGCGCGGCTATAGACGGCGGCGATCATACCAACGGGCATGCGATCTCCGTCCCGGTCGTCCGGAAACAAGGCCAGCCAGCTTTCGACCAGATCGCGATCCAGCGTCAGGCTTCTGGTGCCGATGACGCGGCCGGGCTCGAACGTCTCGAACAGGTACATGCGGTTAACCCCTTCGCCGTGCCTGGGGAAGCGGCGGCGTTCCCTCGACGGTCGGCTCGTAGAACACCTCGACCGGCGTTCCGATGGTGACATCAACCGCATCCGGTCCGCGCATGTTCATCATCGCCCGCACACCCTCCTCCAATTCGACGATGGCGAGGACGTAAGGCAATTCGGCCTTGAACGCGTCGAGCGGTGCGCGATGTACGACTGTGAAGGAGTAGACCGCACCGCGACCACTCGACGCCGTCCAGTCGAAATCGGCACGGTAACAATTGGTACAGGCGAGCCGCGGCGGAAACTGGCGGTTGCCGCAGCTACGGCAGACCTGAAACTCGAAACGGCCTTCGGCACAGCTCGACCAGAAGCGCTGCGTCACGACGTTGGGTTGGGGAAGCGGCTTCATGATGCAGACACCGGATGAGAGAGCTGACAGCAGGCGGCGAGCGGTCGAGCGAGCTTGGCGTTCGCGTTTATCACGACCGTCCCAACACGAGCGAGCAATGCGCCGAGAGAATGCCGCCATCACCGTGAACAAAGGCGAGTTCGGGATCGGCGACTTGGCGGCCGATCGCTTCGCCGCGTAGCTGGCGCACCGCCTCGACGATATGGAACATGCCGCCAGCGGCCCCGGAATGGGCGTAGGACAATAGCCCGCCATGGGTGTTGCACGGCAACCGCCCGCCGATATCGAGTGCGCCGTCGAGGATCGCTGGTCCGGCCTCGCCGCGCGCGAAGAAGCCGATCGACTCCAATTCTACCAGCAGCGTGATGGTAAAACTGTCGTAGATTTCGGCGACGTCGATGTCCTGCGGTTTAACGCCGGCACGGGCGAACGCCTGGCCAGACGACTGCTTGCAGCCGAAATCGGTCAACGACGGCGACGCGATGATGTGCTCATGCGTGTTCATCTGGCCGGTGCCGAGAATGCCGACACCGCGCTTGCGGGTATCGCGGGCGACATCGGCCGCGCTTACCACCACGGCGGCGCCGCCGTCGGAGATCAGGCAGCAATCCAGCAATCGTAAGGGAGTCGAAATCGGCTTGGAGCGGGCAACGTCATCGAGTGTGATCGGCGTCCGCATTTGCGCCTTTGGATTGCGCATTGCATGGGTGCGGTGGGCGACGGCGACGCCGGCGAGGTGCTCGGGCGTAACGCCGAATTCATGCATGTAGCGTTGTGCTACCAGCGCGTAGGCCGACGGCACGCTGATGCCGTAGGGCCGCTCGAACTGCGCATGACCAACTTCCGACAGCGTTGCGACTGCCTTGTCGCGTGACATGCCGGTCAGCCGGTTGTCGCCACAGATCGCGAGCACGTTGCGGCAGACTCCGGCCTCCACCAAAGCGGCCGCCTGCATGATCTGGGCACAGGCGGTAGCGCCGCCGGCCTGCACGGCCTGCGAATAGGAGGGCCTGATCCCGAGGAACTCGGACACCACCGAAGACAGCATCAGATGCGGCTCGGTGAACGAATAGGCGCACAGCACGCCGTCGATATCGCCGAGCGACAACCCGGCGTCGGCCACCGCGGCAACCGCCGCCTCCGCCTGCAGGCCAAGTGACGTCGAACCTTCAATCCTGCCGACCGCGGTGTCGGCAACGCCGGTAATGACTGCTTTCTGCATGGATATTACTTTTTCTTTCCATCGCGGCCGAACCGTTCCCAGACAAAGCCGAGCGGTTTCTTCGCAATGAAGTCAGCCACCGCCCTATGGTGATAGGGCGTCTCCAGCGCGACCGCCTGGGCGTAGGATTCCATCTCCGCGAGCGCATGGCGGTCAAGATTGAACGACTGGTTGAGAATGGTCTTGGCCATGCCGATCGCCGCGGTCGGCGCATCACGGAAGCGCTCGGCGAAGGCGACGCCTATCTCGAGCGGATCGCCCTGTGGCACGATCTCATGGACCATGCCGAGGTTCTTGGCCTCCTCAGCGCCGATCACGCGGCCCGAGAAAATGATCTCCTTGGCGCGCTGCAAGCCCACGATACGCGGCAGCAGGTACAAGCCGCCGAGATCCGGCACCAGACCGATCCGCACGAACACCGCACACATCTGCGCCCGCGGCGTCGCCAGGATGAAATCGGCGGCGAGCGCCAGATTGAACCCGGCACCGAAAGCGGGGCCGTCGATCACGGCGACGACAGGCATTTCCAGGTCGAGCAATTCGTTGAACCAGACATGCAGCTTGCGGATGCGCTCGCGATTGGCGGTCGTCGGCCGCCGGCTTTCCGACAGCGCGCGCAGATCGCCTCCGGCGCAGAACGAACCGCCCTCGCCCGTGATGACCAGCGCTTTCGCGCTGCCTTCGGCGCGCAACTGGCGTACCGCCAGTTCGATCTCGTTGCGCATGTCGAGATCGAGCGCATTGCGCTGATCTGGCCGGTTCAGCACCAACCTGGCGATCTCGTTTTCGACGGTGAAACGAACAGCCTTGAATGTCATGATGACGACCTCAACGAGCGGGAGATGATATTGCGTTGAATCTCGGAGGTGCCCTCGCCGATGACATAGACAAGCGCGTCACGGTGAAACCGGCCGACCGAATATTCGCGCATGATGCCGGCGCCGCCGTGAATGCGGATCGCCTGCTCGGTCACGCGGACGGCCATCTCGCTGGCCACGAGCTTGACCTTCGATGCAGTGGCGGCGTCGATAGTTCCCTGATCGACCCGCCAGGCGCCGTAATAGACCAGCCACTTCGCCGCTTCGATATCGGCCGCCATGTCGGCCAGCTTGTGAGCGATGGCCTGGTATTCGATGATCGGCTTACCCCTGACGATTCGTGTCTTGGCGAAATCGAGCGATGCCTCGAATGCGCCGCGCGCCATGCCGAGACAGTTGGCCGACACGCCGACGCGGTTCTCGGACAGCGATTCCAGCACAATGCCGTAGGTGCCGAGCTCGCCACCGAGCAGGCAGTCGTCGGGAACAAAGGCGTCCTCGATGTGGATCAGCCCGGTTTCGGAGGCACGGATCCCCTCCTTCTTCAGCTTGCTGATAAGGAATCCGGGATTTGGCAATTCGACGATGAAGAGACTGATGGCATCGGCCGATTGTTCGGCCTTGGTGCGCGCGGCGACCACCAGGAAGTCCGCCATGGGTGCATTGGTAATGTAGAGCTTGGACCCATTGAGGCGCCAGCCGCCCGCGACTTTCTCTGCCTTGGTCTTGAGGCTGCGCACGTCCGAACCGCCATCCGGCTCCGAGAGACCGAAACCACCGACCTTCTCGCCTGCCAAGCCCGGCTTGAAAAAGCGCGCCTTTTGATCAGCGGTGCCGGCGCGCCAGATCGGCCACAGCGCGAGATGGGTGTGCGACGACCATGACGACGCAAAGGCCTGACACACCCGGCTTAGTTCCTCACGGACAATGCAGTCGCTGATCTTGTCGAACCCGGAGCCACCGTCAGCTTCCGGATAACGAACGCCAAGCAGTCCCAGCTCGGCCCATTTGCGGAACAACTCGCGCGGAAACAGTTCGGTCTCTTCGGCCTCGGCAACGAGCGGCGCGATATCCTCGGCGACAAAGCGGGCGATGGTGTCACGCACCTGCTCGTGCTGGGGCGAAAATTGGAAATCCATCGTGCCTCCTCACTTTCCCGGTCTCGAGATATATTCGCTATAGAGAATTACATTCTCTGATGAAAATACCAATAGCGCCTCGGCATTGTCCGTGTCAACATCCAGATCGTTTCGTGCAACCGTGTTGAAAGTCGTCTGATGACCCCTGCAAAGAGCCGCCGCCCTGTGAACAGCATCGATCGCACCATGTTCCGCGACATGTGCGCTCGGTTTTCGAAGGCCGAAATCGAGCCGCGTTGGCGCGCGGCCGACCGCGACAAGAGGTTTCCGCGGGATTTTTACGTGGCAGCGGCGCGCAGCGGGCTCATCGGGATCACCGCTCCCTCCGAAGTCGGTGGCGCCGGGCTTGGCGCGTATGAAGAGGCCATCGCCATGGAGGAGATGGCGAAGGTCAATCCGAACCTCGCGGTATCCGTGCTGGTACAGAACGTCGCAGGTTCGATCCTGTACGACTACGGCTCGCCGGAGCAGCGCGAGATCGCACGCAGTACGATCGCCGGTGACTGTCTCGTTGCGATCACGGTGACCGAGCCGGAGGCCGGCAACGACGTGCAAAACGTCAAGACCACGGCGCGGCGCGATGGCGACGACTGGGTGATCGATGGGTTGAAATCGTTCATCACGCTCGGCGGCGACTGCGACGTCCTGGTAACGCTGGCCCAGACCGATCGCAGTCGCGGCCGCCACGGCATGCAGTTCTTCGCGATTGATCGCAACAGCCCCGGCGTAACCTGCAGCCAGATCGAAACCTATGTGAACCGGCCGGCGCCGACCTATCGCGTGCAATTCGACAACGTCCGCGTTCCGGAGCGGCGCCGGCTCGATGCCGGATTTAAAGAGATCATGGCCGGCTTCAACCGCGAGCGCGTCATGGTGGCCGCGCGATGGCTCGGCCATATGCAGACGTCGCTGGCCTGGGCCCGCGACTACGCCATGATGCGACAGCAATTCGGCCGGCCGATCGGCACCAACCAGTCGATCGCGTTTTCACTGGCGCAATGCCACGTCGACGTCGAGGCCACACGCCATCTCACCTATTATGCCGCCGAGCGCTACGATTCCGATATTCCGTTGAAGGACGTCATTCTCGACGTCTCCTCCGCTAAACTCTTGTCGACCCAGGCGGTTGTGCGCGTGACGCAGGCCGCGCTGCACATCGGCGGAGGGTGGGGCTTGACCGAAGAATTGCCGGCGATGCGGCTCGCACTCGACGCGCTGGTCGCACCCGTGACTGTCGGGAGTTGGGAGATACAGTTACGCGCGATCGCGCGCGAGATGGGGTTGCCGTGCGATTAAAATAAACTTGTCGAAGCGACCGCACGCGGAACTTTCAGAAGCCGGAGGATCCTCAATTGCGCGACCTCTGCCATAGACCAGAATAGAAGTTTCCCGTGAAGACATTCATCGCTGAAAACGCAAAGGACAGCATACCGCCCACCCAACCGGCACCGAAGAGTAGCCGGTTGAGAAGTCGGTGCTGCAATAAGGCGGCATGATATAGATCGTGTTGCCTGGTCTAGCGGCCGCTGAGGCAATAGGGCTGCAGCGCACGCTTCAAGGTCTGCGATTGCAGAAGGACCGACAGACCGGTCAGCGTGCGTTCGGCAACAGGCGCCGATAACACGTGGAATATTTCCGGTCACCAAGGGCGAC
>JBOHIT010000074.1:0-3345 GCA_050726155.1 Bradyrhizobium sp. | reverse complement strand
GCGCGCGCCGGGATAGCGGTTCCAGTACCAGGTGCCGCCGACGCCATCGCCCTGCTCATATACCCGCGCCGAAAACCCCTGCCCGCGCAATTTATGCAGCATGTACATGCCCGCAAAACCCGCGCCGACCACGACGACGTCGTAGCTATCGGACGCTTTCCCGGAAACGGATGGCGATGCGGACATGAAGGCGAGCTCCCTTGAATTGTTGTCGATTTGCCGGGCAGCATTCTCCGCATGCGGCGAAAGCGCAAGAGACAAATCGGCTGCATCGGGTTGCATATTTTGCAGCGTGGAATGCGCATTTTGCGCCGTGGAATGCGTAGATTTACGTGTTGGGAAAGCCGCTTGGCATTCCAGCCCCTGATGGGCTAGCGTCGGCTCAACACGGCAAACAAAAAGCCAAGCGTAAGCGGCGCCAAAAGCCGCCACAGGGAACGGATACGGCCATGAAATCCCCGATCTGCGACATGCTGGGAATTGAGTTTCCGCTGCTGGCGTTTAGCCATTGCCGCGACGTGGTGGCGGCGGTCAGCCGCGCCGGTGGCTTTGGCGTGTTCGGCGCGACCCGACACTTGCCGGAGACGCTGGAGCAGGAATTGAAATGGATCGACGATCACGTCGACGGCAAGCCCTACGGCATCGACGTGCTGATACCGGAAAACATCTCGACTGCCGGCGAGAAGAACGTCACCTGGAAAAGCCTGGAGCGGCGGGTTTCGCAGGAGCACCGTGATTTCACCCGCAATCTTCTGAAGAAATACAACATCGAGCTAACGACGGAGAGTGTCGCCGACAATCAACCGCAGCCGTTTGACGCCGAGATCGCGCTGGAACTGCTCGACGTCTCCTTCCGCCATCCGATCAGGCTGATTGCGAACGCGCTCGGCGTGCCGCCGAAGGCGATGATCGAGATGGGCCGCAAGCACGACGTGCCGGTCGCCGCCCTCATCGGTTCCAAGGAACACGCGCTTCGGCAAGTCGCCGCCGGCGTCGATATTCTGGTGGCGCAAGGGACGGAAGCCGGTGGCCATTGCGGCGAAGTCTCCACCATGGTGCTGGTGCCCGAGGTGATCAAGGCGATCAAGCCGATCCGCAACGTGCCGGTGCTGGCAGCGGGCGGCATCATGACCGGGCACCAGATGGCGGCCTGCATGGCGATGGGTGCTGCCGGCGCCTGGACCGGCTCGGTATGGCTCGCCACGGTGGAATCCGAGACTAGCGAAATTTTCCGCGAGAAGATGATCGCGGCGTCCTCCCGCGACGCGATCCGCTCCAAGGGCCGCACCGGCAAGCCCGCGCGGCAATTGCGCTCGGTATGGACCGATGCCTGGGACCGCGGGCCGGACAGCCCCGGCGCGCTGCCGATGCCGCTGCAAAGCATCATCAGCCGCGACGCCTTCAACTCGATCGACCGCGCCGCGGCCGCCGGCAACGTACAAGCCCGAGACCTCGTCAGTTATTTCGTCGGCCAGGGCGTCGGCCTGATCGACAGCGTCAAATCCGCCGGCGCCGTGGTGCAGGAATTCAAGGAAGATTTTATCGATGCGGTCGAGCACATGAACGCGTTGATGGAGGAGTGAGTCTGACCCCATCCTTCGAGGCGCGCTATGCGCGCACCTCAGGATGACGTCTGTGTGTGTGCAGCCGTCACCCTGAGGTGCCGTAGCGCAGCGAAGGCCTCGAAGGGCGGCGGCGTGTCGAATATCCAGAAAGCAAAGCAAGTAAAAATGCCAACATCCATTCCCGAAGACCGCATTCCCGTCATCGTCGGCGTCGGCGAGATCGTCGATCGCCCGAAGGACATCGCCGCCGGACTCGAACCGCTTGATCTGCTGGAACAGGCGCTGAAGCGCGCGGAGGCCGACAGCGGCGGCAAACTGCTCGGCGAACTCGGCTCGCTCGATGTGGTGAATTTCCTGAGCTGGCGTTACCGCGACCCGGAAAAGTTGCTCGCGAAGCGGCTCGGCGCCAAGCCGGCGCATTGCTATTACGGCCCGGTCGGCGGCGAGAGCCCGATCCGCTATTTGCACGAGGCGGCAAAACGCATCGCGCGCGGCGAAAGCAGCGTGGCGGCGGTGTGCGGCGCCGAGTCGCAATCGACCGCCACCAAGGCACAGCGGGCCAATATCGACCTGCCATGGACGCCGTTCGCCCATGACGTCGAGGAGCCGAAGCGAGGTGCTGCGTTCCAGAAACCGATGGCGGTGACGCTCGGCGTGTTCCGCCCCATTACCGTCTATCCGCTGTATGAATCCGCCACGTCAGCCCATTGGGGCCAGACGCCGCGCGAGGCGCTCGCCGAATCCGGACAACTCTGGTCGACCTTTGCCGGCGTGGCGTCTGAAAATCCCAATTCATGGCTGAAGAAGCAGTTCACGCCGGACGAGATCACGACACCGACGCCGGAAAACCGGCTCATCGCCTGGCCCTACACCAAGCTGATGGTGGCCAACCCCACCGTCAACATGGGCGGCGCGATCCTGATGACGTCGTTGGCAAAGGCCCGCGCCGCCGGCGTGCCTGAGGACCGTTTGATCTATCCATTGGGTGGCGCCTCGGCGGAAGAGCCGCGCGACTATCTGGTGCGCGACCAGTTCTACGAGAGCCATCCGCAGACCGCCGTGCTCAAGGCCGTGATGGACCTCGTCGAGGGCGACGGCAAAAAATTCGATGCGATCGAATTGTACAGTTGCTTTCCCTGCGTGCCGAAGATGGCGCGGCGGACGCTCGGCCTCGGCCCCGACGTCAAGCCCACCGTGACCGGCGGACTGACGTTCTTCGGCGCGCCGCTCAACACCTACATGACGCATGCGGCCTGCGCGATGGTGCGCAAGCTACGCGATGGCGGCAGGCTCGGCCTGCTCTATGGCCAGGGTGGTTTCGTCACCAAGCATCACGGCCTGGTGCTGTCGCGCGAGGCGCCGAGAGCGGCGCTGGCGCAGGACACCAGCGCGCAGCCGGAGGCCGACCGCCGCAAGGGCGCCGTGCCCGAGTTTGTCACGGAAGCCTCAGGCAAGGGCAAGGTCGAGAGTTTTACCGTGATCTATGGCGGCAAGGGCGATGTCGAGCACGGCGTGGTGATGCTGCGCAGGGCGGACGACGCCCGCGCTTTGGCCCGGGTACCCGCCAGCGACAGCGCGACGCTGGCGCATCTGCGCAACATGGACCGCACGCCGGTGGGATCGGTCGGTGAAATCGTGACCGCTGCGGATGGCGTATTGGAGTGGCGGGTGGGGTAAGGCTCGCCGCCGTCATCCTGAGGTGCGAGCGTAGCGAGCCTCGAAGGATGAATGCTGTGGCCCATCCTTCGAGGCGCGCAAGAGCGCGCACCTCAGGATGACG
>JBOHIT010000073.1:0-5332 GCA_050726155.1 Bradyrhizobium sp. | reverse complement strand
AAGCGGGACGGTAAGGGGAGCAGCGATGCGTTGCCGCCGACTGCTTCGGCCGCACGTCGATGATGGAGGCAAGTGGTGAGCGTTAACATGGCAATGGTCAGTCCTCCTGAAGAACCTCCGTCTGTTGCAACGCGCAATCGAATCGTCTGTTTCGTAAATGACGAGTTGAGTGCAGCGGCTCTGCGCAAAGGCCTCGAGGGAAGCAACGTAACGATCAGGCGTGGCACGATCCGCAACGCCATACGGATGCTCGAAACCGACACCGAGTTATTCGCTCTGGTGGCAGACATCAGTGGAATCGAAGATCCGTTTACAGAATTGGAAAGGTTGGCCAGCGTCTGCCCGCCCGATGTACAGGTGGCTCTGATCGGCGAGAACCGGGAGATCGTCTTTTACCGCGAGCTCATGGAACTCGGCTTGACCGAGTACCTTCCGCGACCGCTCACGCGCGATTTGGTATTACACCAGCTGCGTCCGAAGCTGCTGGGCGATGTGGCGCCCGGTGCGGCCGATCGTGGCGGGCATGTGATCTCGATCTGCGGCGCTCAGGGGGGCGCCGGAGCGACGAGTATCGCCATCAACCTTGCACTGCAACTGGCCGAGACCACAAAGGCCAAGGTCGCGTTGCTCGACCTTCATCTGCAAAACGGCGAAACGGCAGTGATGTTGGGTGTTCGGCCGGGGCCGGGCCTGCGCATCGCTTTGGAAAACCCGATGCGGGCAGACACCTTGTTCCTTGAACGCGCAGCAATTGAAATCAA
Source organism: Bradyrhizobium sp. (assembly GCA_050726155.1). Lineage (GTDB taxonomy): Bacteria > Pseudomonadota > Alphaproteobacteria > Rhizobiales > Xanthobacteraceae > Bradyrhizobium. The sequence continues at coordinate 4,571 of JBOHIT010000073.1, read as the reverse complement.
CGAGCGAGTTAGCCTGATTTCCGCCGATGAGGAACTGGATGCGCAACTCGACATCACCGAAGCGGGCGTGAGGCATGTTCTGGGTCTGCTCCGGCAGCGCTTCAATTATATCGTAGTCGATATCCCGGTCCCGTTTCCACCATCCATCCATCCGGTGATCAAGCTTTCTCGCCACGTGCTCGTGTTGTTGGAAGCGGAAGTAACCGGACTTCGCAATGCCCATGCACTCCGCAACGCCGTCACCAACATTGCCGGTAAGGACCGCGTCTTTACCTTGCTCAATCGTGCCAATCGCGCCGGGGGCCTTCCCAGGGCAACGATTGTCAAGGCCCTGGGCGCAGAACCGGACATGGTGATTCCCGATCTCGGCAAGGGAATGACCCAGGCGGTCAATCTCGGAATTCCGGCTTTGAAACACGTATCAAGACTGCGACGTCACCTCGCCCCGATTGTACGGGAGATCGCCGGTGTCGGCGCCCAGCGGAAGGGATGGTTCAGGAGGCTGTTCCGGTGACGAAAAAATTCGGTACGCGCGACCGCGACGGCATGCCGGCACGTTTTCCTGCATCGATGCTTGGGGACGGCACGCCAACTCGTTTGCCCGCATCGGCCCCGGGGGAGGGCTCGCCAACCCGTTTGGCTGTATTGACGCCTGCGGACGGTGCGCCAACCCTATTGCCTGTATCGACGCCAGAAGACGGCACACCAACTCGATTTCCTTCATTGACGTCAGGGGACGCCACGCCAACTCGGTTGTCTGCATCGGCGCCAATGCGCGACGAGTTTTCGACCGAAGCGCCCGCAATGCGAACTTTGCTGCGCGAACGGGTCATTGAGCAGATCGAGCCATCGGTGGCTGCAACAGTTTCGCGGGATGTTCTTCGGCGGCAGATCGAGGAAATCATCCATGGAATAGCCAACCAGGAACGGCTCGAACTCTCTGGTCGCGAGCAGTTTCAGTTGGCGGACGAGATAGCGGACGACATGACTGGCTACGGGCCGCTCCGTCCGCTTCTAATGGATGAGTCGATAAACGATATCATGGTCAACGGACCGAATAACGTTTATGTCGAGCGACAGGGCAAGCTGGAGCGGATCGCGATACGATTCCGTGACAATGATCACATCGCGTCGGTGGCACAGAAGATTGCTGCGCAGGTTGGACGACGCGTGGACGAATCCAGTCCGATGGTGGATTGCCGCCTGCCGGACGGGAGCCGGGTCAACATCATCTTCCCGCCGCTGGCGATCCATAGCCCCTGCATTTCAATCCGAAAATTTCCAAGCCGGCGTCTGAATATGGCCGGAATGATCGAAAACGGTTCACTGACTCCGGCCATGGGGAAATTGCTGGAGATTGCGGGCCGGTCGCGGCTCAATGTTCTGGTCTCTGGCGGTACCGGTTCCGGCAAGACGACGCTGTTGAACGCCTTGAGCCAATTCATCGATCACAGCGAACGCATTGTCACCATCGAGGATGCGGCAGAGTTGCAGCTTCAACAGCCGCACGTGATCAGTCTGGAAACCCGGCCTCCCAGCCTCGAGGGCACCGGGCAGGTTACACAACGCGATCTGGTTTGGAATGCCCTGCGCATGCGTCCTGACCGGATCGTTGTCGGCGAGGTGCGCGGTGCTGAAGCATTCGACATGCTGCAAGCAATGAATACTGGCCATGATGGTTCGATTTCCACGGTGCACGCTAACAGCGCCCGCGATGCCCTGACCCGTGTTGAAAATATGGTGCAGATGGGACAACCAAATCTGCCGCTGCGAGCGATTCGATCTCAGATCGTCGCTGCGTTGGATATGATCGTGCAAGTAGAACGCATGCGGGATGGACAGCGTCGCGTTATTCAAATTACCGAGGTGATAGGCCTGGAAGGCGATGTGATCACCACCAATGACATCGCCCTGTTCGAGTACGAGGAGGAGGATGTTCACGGACGGATATCGGGCACCTATACGTCAACCCACGCCATCCCGAAATTCAAGACCCGCCTCGGATATTATGGGCTTGATCGAGCTTGGGCCGAGGCCATGAGGCAGCTATAATGTCGCAGTATTTGATCATCATTGTTCTGGTGCTCCTGCTTTGCGCAGGGGCAATCGCGATGTGGCTTGACGCTCGACAAAGGCGCATCGATCGTCAGCTGGCGATAGCTCTGCCAACCTCACGTTCGGAGAGCCTTCCCTCTATTCGCCGGGCGCAGGCCGGAGACCGTCGTCAGTTTCTCCACCGCCTGGTCAATTACAGGACCGGGGTGACCTACCTCTGGCACCCCTCGTATGTGCTGCTTGCCGGTGTCATTACGGCAGCGGCAGTCTTTTATGCCAATCGACTGCTGGGATTTTCCGTCCCCACCATATCCCTCGCGGCTGCAATTGCGGCCATTATGGTGGCGCGAGGTCTGTTTGGATGGCAGCAACGTCGTCTCGCCAATCGACTTTTTCGACAGCTACCCGACGCGATCCAACTGGTGACAAGTACGGTTCGATCCGGGCTGCCTGTGAACGAAGCATTTCGTGTCATCGCCCGCGAGATGCCGCAACCAACGGCCGGGCAGTTTGCCATCGTATGCAGTGAATTGAGTATGGGCGGCCGTCCAGAGGACGCTGTAGAGGCGATCTATCAGCGAACGCAAGTGGCTGAGTATGGGATGTTTGCGGTGACACTTGGCGTCCAGTTGAAATCAGGTGGCAGCTTGAGCGAAACCTTGCAGATCCTGGCAGACACCGTGAGTCAGCGTGTTGCGCTTGCTGCTCGCGCGAAGGCCCTGGCGGGAGAGGTAATTTTTTCCTCGCGCGCACTCTCATGCTCACCTGTCATTATAGGTGGGTTACTGTACATGCTCAGTCCGGAATCAGTTGATATGCTGTTCTATGATCCGACTGGAAACAAGCTCCTGGCCTATGCCGTTGGCTCAGTGGTTGTCGGGTCCCTGGTGATGCATTGGATGGTCAAAAGGGAAACAGCGATATGACTTTGGGTCTTGGCATGGTGGCCCTCGCCCTGGCAGCTGCGACTGCGACCTTCGTGTTGATGATCCGCGAGATACACCTTCGTGCATTGGACGCGCGGGTTTCGAGAGCGGTGCTGGGAATACCTAACCAGTCCAAACCCACACCGTTTCAAGGCATCGCCGGTTGGTTTTCATCAATCGGCACGCGGTATCGGCGCTTCTACGCTCAGGAAAATCTGGAACAATTACAAACGATCCTTCAATCATCCGGCCTCAATCGTCATCGAGCCTTGCCGATCTGGATCGGTGTAAAAACCGTCAGCATGTTCTTGTTCCCGATCATTGCCTTTGTCGCTGCGCAACTTGTTGGGAAGCCACCGACCGAAGCGCTGATCCTGACGCTTATTGGTGTGGTGATCGGGGTTATGGGGCCGCGACTGATACTGATGGTGTTGAGACGGCGTTTCGATGCTGCCGTTCGGCTAGGTACACCGGATACCATCGATTTGCTGGTTGTCTGCAGCGAAGCCGGAATGGGTCTGGAGGGCGCACTGCAGCGCGTGGCGGAGGAAATGAACGAGATCAATCCCGCGATGGCCAGGGTCTTGTACGGCCTTCTCGACGATCTCCGGATACTGCCAAATCGCAGCGACGCATTCGAGAAATTGGGATCGATGTCGGACGGACTTCGCCGGTTCGGCACCGTGATCAGCCAAAGCCTGCAATACGGAACGCCGTTGAGCCAGGCTCTGCGCAGTATCGCCGTCGACCTGCGGCGAGAACGTATCACCAAGCTGGAAGAAAGAGCACATAAGCTCGGCGCCAAACTGATTATTCCGATGGTGTTGTTTCTGCTTCCAGCCATGTTTGTCGTTTTGGGTGCAAGCCCGTTTCTGCACCTCATTCGCGCATTCAATTAAATAAAGGTGCGATAGGATTCATGAGCCCGGTTCGCGTCAGTCGTGGTTCTTTCATGGCGGATCAGCGCGGCGCCGCCGCGCTTGAGATGCCATTTGTCTACGCTGTCGTGATTTTCGGCATGCTCCTGCCACTCGCTGACCTTGCTTTTGCGGGCTTCCGGTACATATCTGCGCGGGAGGCATTGCGCGCCTTCGGGCAATCGATCCAGTATTCGCCGCCTCCCGACGTCACGGATGCATCAACTTGGGCGTCAACCGCGCGCGCCAAGGCTGATCCCAGTTATCCCATCCCGAGCATTCAACTCTTTTGCGGTGATGGCAGCGCTGCGTGCGCGGTCGGCAACACGGCGTCTCCCAAATACTACTCATACACGACGACCGTCACCTTGACGCCCATCATCCTGCGATCGGTGTTGTGTACCAGCACCAACGGCAACGGCGATCCCTGTACGTTCACGCTGTCTTACTCACAACGATTTCAATAGGATGTCCCATGCGTAACATGCTCCGTTGCCGTCGAGGGTCAGCCGCATTCGCAACCGTCGTCGCCCTGGTCCCACTGATTGGATTTGTTGCACTCGGGGCCGAGGGAGCATCCTGGTACGTCACGAAGCAACGCGCGCAGAATGCTGCCGATACCGCGGCTTATTCGAGTGGCTTGTGGCTGGCCTGTTCGCTCGCTCCATCTACC